>CAVALS010000350.1:0-2010 GCA_963589385.1 Bacteroidaceae bacterium | reverse complement strand
TTGGGATAGTACTCAAGGTTTCCGCGCGATGCAAGATTATTATCACGTTGCGAGAATATTTTATCGCCCAACGGTGCCTGTCGGCCGCTGAACGGTTCTTATGTGGAGCGGCCAGCCCAAGCTGCTGAAGACTTTATCCCGCTTGGAGCACGGGCATCGCCCGCCGCGACGGCACCACTATACTTTTGAGTATCTGAGCATTTTGAAAGGCAGGATATGACCGCAATCGCCAGTCGAACCACCAACCGCAGACCCGAGCTCTTGGCCCCCGCCGGAGGCCCGGAGCCCTTTGCCGCCGCACTCGCTGCCGGGGCAGACGCCATCTACTGCGGCATGGGCAGCTTCAACGCCCGCCGCAAGGCCACCAACTTTACCGACGAGGCCTTTGAGCAGGCCTGCCGTGCTGCACACCTGGCCGGGTCGCGCGTCTACGTCACGGTCAACATCGTCATCAAGCAGTCCGAGATGGGCGATGCGCTGCAACTCATCCATCGCTGCTCCACGCTGGGCGCCGACGCCTTCATCATCCAGGACTGGGGTCTGTTCTTTGAGGTCAAGCGCACGATGCCCGGCATCGAGACGCATATCTCGACCCAGGCGAACATCCACGACGACCGCGGAACCCTTTGGTGCCGCGAGCAGGGCGCCAACCGCGTGACCCTCTCGCGCGAGCTTTCCATCGACGAGATTGCCGCCATTCACGATGCCGCGCCCGATGTGGACCTGGAGGTCTTTAGCCACGGTGCCATCTGCTTTTGCTACTCGGGCCTGTGCCTGCTGTCAAGCTTTGCCATGGCGGGCCGCTCGGCCAACCGTGGCATGTGCGCCCAGCCCTGCCGCCTGCCCTACGAGCTGATCGACGAGAACGGCCGCACGCTCTCCCCCGCCGGCCGCGAGCGTGCGCTATGCCCGCGTGACACCAACACTTCGCAGCTTGTTCGCCGTCTGTATGACGCCGGCGCCGCGTCGCTCAAGCTCGAGGGCCGCATGAAAGCGCCCGATTACGTGTACTCCATCGTTGATGTGTATCGTCACGAAATTGATGACATGCTGACAGGGGTCGCCGTTGCCAAGGACGAGGAAGCCGCCCGCCAGCGCCAGCTCAAGCGCTGCTTCAACCGCGACTTTACGCACGCCTATCAGGACGGCACCTCGGGCGACGAGATGATGAGCTATGAGCGTTCCAACAACCGCGGCCAGATCGTGGGCACGGTGCTGGGCAGCCGCCCGGCCAACCGCGATGTGCGCGGCCTCAAGCCCGACGACCGCCGTCGCCGCGCCGCCATCGCCCGCATTGAGCTGTTTGAGCCCGTGGGCAAGGGCGACCTGCTGGAGCTTCGCCACGACAACGAGTTCGACCAGTTCCTAACCACCATTGCTGCCGATGATGCCGCCGCGGGCGATGTTATCGAGTGCCGCGTGCCCCGCAGCATGCCCGAGGGCTGCCGTGTCCGCGTGATTCGCAGCCAGCGCGCCATTGACGCCGCCGGCGCCGCGCTCAAGCGCGATGTGCTGCGCCGCCGAGCTGTTGATGTGTCCGTCGTGGCGCGCCTGGGCGAGCCGTTTACTGTCACACTCACCTGCTGCGACAACCCCGCGCTCATCGCCACCGCCACGGGCTTCACCGTCGAGGCCGCCAAGACCCGCGCCGTCGAGGCGGCAGACCTGGTTAAGCATGTGGGCCGCATGGGCTCCTCGCCCTTTGAGGCTGCGAGCTTTGACGTGGCGCTCGATGAGGGCTGCGGCATGGGCTTCTCCGCTGTGCACAAGGTGCGCGCCGCCGCCTGCAAGGCGCTCGAGGAGGCCATTCTGGCACCGTATGATGAGCGCGCCCGCACGCTCGAGCTGCCGGCGATTGTTACCAGTGATTCCCGCCCCGCGCCCGCACACTACCGCGATGAGCCGCAGATCTGCGCCACCGTCACCTCGCTCGAAGCCGCCGAGGCAGCGCGCGCGGAGGGTGCAACGCGCATCTACATGACCACCGACGCACTCGATGCGGCCGAACTC
>CAVALS010000349.1:0-2013 GCA_963589385.1 Bacteroidaceae bacterium | reverse complement strand
TGGCCGTGAAGGTGCCGTTGTAGCGCGTCATGCCCGTGAGCTCAATGCGAATGCGAGCCGGCTTCTGCTGCGCGGCGACATTGGCGGTGCGGATGCGCTGGGCCAGGTTGTGGCACTCGGCGAGGGCAATCGTGGCGCGTGGCGCGGCGTCGGCGGGCAGCTCGTCGCTTGCGATCTCGAGCACCAGGTCAACGTCGGTTGGGACCTCGGAGTCGCAGAGCATCATGCCGCTGTTGTCGGTCGTTGCCGTGGCGATATTCCACATGCGCGACGCAACACTGCGTGCGATGGGGTCCTCGCCGATAACGGCAATCTGGAAGCGTTCGAGCACGTTGGCGGCGCGAGCAAAACCGATGCGGGACTCGGCTTCGGTGACCGAGGGCTTGCCCTCCCACACATGGTGCAGGCGGTTGATGTAGGCGTAGGTGTCCTGGAAGGCCATGCCGTCGGCAAACAGGCCGACATTTTCCTGGAACTGCTGCAGGGCGGCCTCGGTATGCGGACCAAAGTAGCCGTCGTCTTCGCCACAGGCAAAGCCCAAAACGTTGAGAGCGCGCTGCAGGGCCCGCACATCGGCGCCATGGAAATTGGGCATGCGCAGATAGAGGGTGCGGTCGCCCAGCTTATACGAAGCGTCGACCAGGGCGCTCCAACAGGGGATATCGACGGCATGACCGGCAGCAAGGCCGCTGTCGAGCCTGAAGGTGCTGACGGCCTGCTCAGTGGTGGCTCCAAAGTACTTGTCGGTGACTTCGGCGGCATCAATCGTGTAGCCGAGCTGCAGGAGACGAGACTGCACGTCCTCGACGGCTGCTCCTTGCATGCCCGTTGTAATAGGTTCCATGAACGAACCCCTTTCGGCGTACCATTCGTACTATTTGAGCGTCGGTCGGATAGACAACGCAAAGGGATGCATAAACATGCACTCAACAGTGTAGCAACTTGTACCCAAAAACGCTGCTGACAGGTTTAATGGCCCCCGTTAGTTAAGGCGCTCCACAAAGAAATCTGCCATGGAGAGGAACAGCTCGCGTGCGTGCGGATCAAGCTCAACGTTCTCGATGGCCGCTTTGGCCTTAGCGGTCAGGTCCAACGCGTAGGTGTGGGCGTAATCGATGGAGCCGGTCTTCTGGAAGATCTCCACGGCGCGTGCGAGCTGCGCGGGATCATCGGTGCCCGAGGAAAGAATCGCCTCGACCTCGTCGTGGTGGCGCTCATCAGAGAGGGCGTGTACGGCGACAAGCGTGCGCTTGCCCTCGGTGATGTCGGTGCGGAAGTCCTTGTTGACGGCTTCCTTAGTGCCGACAAGGTTGAGCAGGTCGTCCTGAATCTGAAAGGCGAGGCCCGTGTGCAGGCCAAAGGCGCGCAGCGCTTCGATTTGCTCATCGCTGCCGCCGCCGATAATGGCTCCGGCGGCAAGCGGCGTGGCTCCGCTGTAAAACGCGGTCTTGTGCGTCGCCATGTTCAGGTAGTCATCAACCGAGATATCAAAGCGCCCGTCGCGGACCCAACCCAGGTCGAGCGCTTGACCCTCGATGGTACGGACGATCATCTCGGTAAGCTCGTGGAGCACGCGCAGCTTCACGTCGGACTCCAGCGTGGGGTCGTCGAGAACCGTCTTGGTGACCATGGTGAGCGCCAGATCGCCACAATTGATGGCAAGCCCCGTGCCCTCGGTAAGGTGCATGCAGGGCTTGCCTCGACGAAGCTGTCCGTTGTCGGCGATGTCGTCGTGGATCAACGCGCCCGACTGGAAATGTTCGATGGCTGCCGCGGCACTGCGGGCGCTCTCAAAGCTACCGCCCACTGCGGTTGCGGCGAGCATGCAGATAAGCGGGCGGTGGCGCTTGCCGGCGTTGGCCGTAAAAGCCGAGAGCGGCGCGTACAGGTAGCGCTCGATATCGGTAGAGGTCGCCTGTCCGTCAAAGAACGTGGCCAGATAGTCGTTAATCTGGTCAAAGTGCTGGGCTAAAAAGCTGGTAAACGGACTGGACACGGGTTCTCGCATTCTTT
>CAVALS010000348.1:0-2025 GCA_963589385.1 Bacteroidaceae bacterium | reverse complement strand
TCGTCCAGGTCGCCGATGTGCTCGACCTTGTACTTCTCGCCGCGCTCCTCCATAAGGGCGATGGCCTCGGCGCGGGGCTTCTCGTACACGGTGAACTTGAGGTTCTCCTTGACGATCTTCTTCATCTCGGCCTCGATCGCGGGGAAGTCGTCCTCGCTGATCTTGACGCCCTCGGGCAGGTCGACGTCGTAGTAGAAGCCGTTGTCGGTCGCGGGACCGTAGGCAAAGTCGGCCTGGGGGTACAGGCGCTTAATGGCCTGCGCCATGATGTGCGCGGCGGAGTGACGGATGACGTGCGTGACCTCGTCCTGCGGGAGCTCGGCCACCGAACCGTCATTGTAGAGTGCCTTCATGGGTATGTTTTCTCCTCTCGGATGCCTGATGCAAGTGCGTGCGATGCGCTCGGCGTTTTTGACTTGCATCATTATAGGCAGGTTGCCTTGGTATACAAGCGCCCGCCGCACCTTAATGGCACGGCGGGCGATTTTCTACGCATGCTTCATCGTGTGGGGCGGGTTGCGCGTGTGGCTTGCGCGGGACGTGCGGTGCCCGTGGCTTGCGGCCGGCCCGGCGATGGATGCGTTACTGGATGCGAGTTCGGCAGTAGGGGCAGACCTTCCAGTGCGCATCGAGCGGGCGATGGCAGCTGGGGCAGACGTTGCGAACCTGGGTATCGCACACCGGGCAGACGACGAAGTCCTTCTCGATGGGCGCGCCGCACTGCGGGCAGGTGCCGTACTGGGCAAGCTGGCGCTCGCGCAGAGCCATGTCCAGCTCCTGCTCCTCGCGGTCGGACGCATAGGAGTGCGGGCGCAGAACCAGGTAGGCGATGAGGCCCACAAACGGGATGAGGGCGATGATGCCCCACGCCACGTAGGCGCTGGCGCCGCGGCGGCGAGCGTCGATGAACACATAGACGACCGACAGCACATACAGGGCGATGATAAAGCCAACGAAGGCATAGACGACGCCCATGAGCTGCGGCGACATGAGCTCGGAGATGTACTTGGACATTGGGGTGTACCTTTCGGAATATTTACAGTCTGGTTAAGTTTACCACGGGGTTTGTTTATATGGGACTACGGCTGGGTACGGGGCTGGCGCGGACACAAACATCTCAATCTGTAACAGGTGGGAGCGGAATCCGGGTCTAGATGTTACAGATCGAGACAAACGGAGGACCCGCATGGCAAATGTCTCAATCTGTAACAACTGGGACCCAAATCCTCGTCTAACTGTTACAGATTGAGACGAACGGTTGCCGTAGTTGTCGGCAGACGAGGTGACCGATGGTCCTGAGTCTCCCTCGCCTGCCGTTGGCGGGTGTTGCGGGGCTGTTCGCCGCATTGCCGCCGCGCTGGGGGTGTCTAAACCGTAGGATAGTCTTATTGACGGCCTGTCAACTCGTCTGGGAGGCACTGTGACAGAAACGTTTGATATCGCGATTGTCGGCGCGGGCATCACCGGATGCGCCATCGCGCGTCAGCTCGCGAGATTTGACCTGTCCATTTGCGTGATCGAGGCAGCAAACGATATCGCGCTGGGCGCGTCGAAGGCCAACGGCGGTCTGGTGCACGCCGGCTACGATCCGGCGCCGGGCACCGTTAAGGCGCAGGTCAACGCCCGCGGCTGCGAGTTGTACGGTGCGTGGGCGCAGGAGCTGGGCTTTCTGTTCTGCCGCACCGGGTCGATGGTGTTGGGCTTTAACGACGAGGATCTCGCGCAGCTGGAACAGCTGCGGCGCAACGGCCTTGCCAACGGCGTGCCCGAGCTGTCGATCGTCGGACCCGACCGCATCCACGAATTAGAGCCGCGCGCCAGTGCCGATACAACGTGCGCGTTGTGGTGCCCCTCGACAGGGTTTGTCGACCCGTTTGAGGTTGCCATCGCCGCGCTAGAGAACGCCATGACCAACGGGGTGACGTTTATACGGTCCGCGCCGGTGGAGGCGATTGAAGTCGCGGGCTCGGGCGACGACGCGCGCTTTACGCTGGCGACCCCCGCTGGCAATGTGCGCTGCCGCTA
>CAVALS010000347.1:0-2038 GCA_963589385.1 Bacteroidaceae bacterium | reverse complement strand
TGTCATGCGGACTCCAAACCGGACCTGATGGTCCAACTTTTTGTCCGCAGTCCCCGTCCGGAAGTCCCGAAAGGTGAGCCATGTGTCCCATGTTTGCGTTGGTATGGTCTATCGTGTGCCATAGAAATCCGCGATGGCCAGGTGCGCTGACGCTCGAGTACTTATGGGCTAGACTTAGCACCATTATGTGATCGATGCGGTCGGTCGGTGGTTGCCAATCGACCGATGTATATGACTCGAAGGTGCGTGCGTATGAGCCAAGAGATGATGGACAAGACCTGCCGCGGGTTTGCCGAGGCGCTTGCCGCGCGCGAGCCGGTTCCCGGCGGTGGCAGCGCGAGCGCCTTTGTGGGCGCGCTGGGCGCCTCGCTGTGCGGAATGGTTGCCCGCTACGGTGCGACCAATCCCGCGCTTGCTGATCGTGCGGATGACCTGGCGCGCGCGTTTGCTCAGGCTGATGAGCTGTCCCAGGAGCTTGTCGAGTTGGTTGCCGAGGACGTTCGTGCCTACGGGCAGGTGTCCGCGGCGTACGGTATTCCGCGTGACGATCCGGCTCGAGCGACCGCGATTCAGGATGCGCTGCATGTGGCCGCTATGCCGCCGTATCGCATTATGGATGCCTGCGGGCGTGCGCTGGCGCTGCTCGAGGACATGGCCGACAAGGGTTCGCGTCAGCTGCTGTCCGATGTGGCGTGCGGCGCCGTGTTCTGCCGTGCCGCTATGCAGGGCGCGAGCTTGACGCTCTTTGCGAACACCACGTCTATGAAAGATCGCGTTCGTGCTGAGGAGCTCGAGACGGCGTGTGATGAGTTGCTCGACACATGGTTGCCGCGCGCCGATGCGCTGGCGCGCCGCGCCTCCGACGCTGCTAGGAAGAGAGGATAGTCATGGCTGAACTGCTGAAGGGTGCTCCCGTTGCTCGCGCTTTGACCGAGGAACTTGCTGCTCGCTGCGCAGCCCTGCGCGAGCGGGGCGTTGTTCCGACGTTGGCTATCGTGCGTGTAGGTGAACGCGAGGATGACCTATCCTACGAGCGCGGTGCCCTCAAGCGCTGTGAAAAAGTGGGGATTGAGGCTCGTCGCGTTTTGCTTTCCGCCGATGTTTCGCAGGACGAGCTGTTGACGGCCATCGAGGACATCAATACCAATTCGGCTGTTCACGGCTGCCTGATGTTTCGCCCGCTGCCCGCTGGGCTTGACGAGGATTCGGTTGCCGCGGCACTTGATCCCGCCAAGGATGTTGACTCCATGACGCCGGCCTCGCTGCTTACCACGCTTTCGGGGCGAGGCGAGGGCTTTGCTCCCTGCACGGCCGAGGCCGTGTTGACGTTGCTGGACCATTACGGCGTTGAGCTGGATGGGGCCAAGGTTGCTGTGGTCGGGCGCTCTCTGGTGATCGGGCGTCCTGTTGCCGCCATGCTTACGGCTCACAATGCCACGGTGACGACGTGCCATACGCATACGCGCGACCTTGCTGCCGAGTGCCGTGCTGCCGACATTGTGGTTGCCGCCGTTGGACGCGCGCGCACGATTGGCGTGGATGCCGTTCGCGAGGACCAGACGATCATTGATGTGGGCATTAACTGGGATGAGGACGCTGGCAAGCTGGTCGGGGACGTCGATTTTGATGCTGTGGAGCCGGTTGTTGGTGCCATCACCCCCGTGCCGGGCGGCGTGGGCGCCGTGACAACGGCGATTCTCGCCAAACACGTGATCGAAGCGGCCGAGCGCGCATCGAAATAGGTTTTTGACCACAGGGGCTGCCGGGGCGGCGGTTTCGCCCTTTCTGCGCCGAAGCGATACACTGTTATCGTTTGATTTCTTCGCTCAAGGAGGATGCGCATGCCGTGCACAACGATTTTGGTCGGTAAGAACGCGAGCTACGACGGGTCGACGTTGGTTGCCCGCAACGAGGACTCGTCCAACGGGGTGTTTGAGCCCAAGCGCATGCGCGTGGTGCATCCCGACGAGCAGCCGCGCGTCTACACGAGCGTCCTGAGCCACCTGACCGTTGAGCTGCCCGATAATCCCATGCGCTA
>CAVALS010000346.1:0-2049 GCA_963589385.1 Bacteroidaceae bacterium | reverse complement strand
TCTCGCCGGTCGGCCCGCTCATGCGTGGCTCGGGCTATGCCCGCGACGTGCGCTTCGACCATCCCTTCGACGGCTATGCCGATCCGGACGTCCAAAAGATGCACGCTGCCACGGCCGACACCTGCGATGCCTTCGGCCGTACCGCCGTTCGCATCCAGGAGGTCTACGATTCGATCGACATGATCGAGACCATGCTCGAGAACTGCCCGTCGGGCCCCATCCTCACCACGGATTGGGAGTACACCCCGCACAAGTACGCCATCGGCGCCACCGAGGCGCCGCGCGGCGAGGACGTGCACTGGGCCATGCTCGGCAACAACCAGAAGTGCTACCGCTGGCGCGCCAAGGCGGCCACGTACAGCAACTGGCCGGTCCTGCGCTACATGTTCCGCGGCAACACCGTGGGCGACGCGGCGCTGATCGTCGGCTCGCTCGACCCGTGCTACTCCTGCACCGACCGCGTGACGGTGACCGATGTCGCCGCCAAGCGCGACCACGTGCTCGACAAGGAGCAGTTCGAGAACGTCTGGCGCGACAAGTCGCCGCTCGCGGGCGAGGGCACCATGGCCGCTCCGCTCGATGAGGAGGCGCTCTAATATGCTGAAGCTTTGGAAGGTCAACGCCAAGGCGGGCGACGCGACGGTCAAGTACCCGTTTGCGCCGTTCCCCACCAACAAGGACATGCGCGGCAAGCCCGAGCACAATGCCGAGCTCTGCATCGCCTGCGGTGCCTGCGGCGTGGCGTGCCCGGCCGATGCCATTCGCATGGACACCGACCTTGCGGCCGATACCATCACCTGGTCGATTGACTACGGTCGCTGCATCTTCTGCGGCCGTTGCGAGGAGGCCTGCCCCATGGAGGCCATCAAGCTCACCGAGGAGTTTGAGCTTGCCGTCATGAGCAAGGACGACCTTACCAGCAAGAGCGTCTACACGCTCGAGCACTGCTCGCGCTGCGGCAAGCCGTTTGCCCCGCATAAGGAGATCGACTACGCCAAGCGCCTGCTGCAAAAGACCGGCGGCATGGAGGCCGAGCAGGCCGCCCGTACCGTCGGCATGTGCCAGGAGTGCAAGCGCGAGCTCGACGCCCTGCGCGCCGCCTCGGCCGTAAAGACCGGCAACGCGCACGGCATGGCTGCCAACGAGACGCTTGCGTCCGGTGAGCCCCAGGGCCCCGGCATGGAGTATCTGGGCGGCCACGGCGTGAACCCGGAGTATATCGACCGCGAGCTCAACCCCGATGCGCCCGAGATTCCCGCCGGTCCGGCGCCGGTCGAGGGCATCATCATGGATTTTGAAACGAAGGAGGAGTAACCATGGCCGAACCCACGCTTTTGCCCGAGCGGCTCCAGTACCGCCCGACCAAGATCGAGCTCGACGAGAGCATCGAGAAGGCCAAGGCGACCCTTCTTAAGAAGATCAAGCGCTCGGTGTACGTCTACCGTGTTGACTGCGGCGGCTGCAACGGCTGCGAGATCGAGATCTTCGGTTCCATCACGCCCGTCTTTGACGTTGAGCGTTTTGGCATCAAGGTCGTGCCCTCGCCCCGTCACGCCGATGTGCTGCTGTACACCGGCGCAGTGACGCGTGCCATGCGCATGCCGGCCCTGCGCGCCTTTGAGGCCGCACCCGACCCCAAGATCGTGGTGTCCTATGGCGCGTGCGGCTGCACCGGCGGCATCTTCTACGACAACTACTGCGTCTGGGGCGGCACGGACAAGATTCTGCCGGTCGATGTCTACATCCCCGGCTGCCCGCCCAGCCCCGCGCAGACCATCTACGGCTTTGCCATGGCGCTTGGTCTGCTGGACCAAAAGCTCCATGCCGAGACCACGGTGGAGGCTACCGGCGAGCAGGCCGATATCCTGCACCCCGGCGTGCCGTACAAGCTGCGCGTTGCCATCGAGCGCGAGGCTCGCGCCATGAGCGGCTACCGTTACGGCCGCGACCTGGCCAACGAGTTTATGGATACGCTCGAGGGCGCGCCCAAGGGCGATATCCGCGGTGCCATGGCGCTGCTCATCGACAAGCAGGACGATCCGCGCCGCG
>CAVALS010000345.1:0-2054 GCA_963589385.1 Bacteroidaceae bacterium | reverse complement strand
CCGTTATGTGTTCATTTGCAATGCCGTGGATGGTTTGTCTGCCTTTGGGCATAAGAACCATCAAGAACATTGGCACATCAGCAAAGGAGAACATCATGGCGAAATTCTTTAAGGACCCCGACGGTAAGCTCATCGCTGCCCTTGGCGACGGCGTTGCGACCCCTGCCGGTTGCACGGAGCTGACCGCAAACACTGAGGACGCGGCGCATGAGAAGCACGTGCCTGTTGTCGAGACCGAGCGCGACGGTCACGTGATTCGCGCCCGCGTTGGCTCGGTCGAGCACCCCAGCCTGCCCGAGCACTACATTGAGTGGATCGCCCTTGAGGCCGAGGGCCGCTTAGAGGTCCATTACCTTGAGCCCGGCATGAAACCCGCGACGTTTTTCGCGGGCGGCTCCAAGACCGGTACCGTCTATGCCTACTGCAACCTGCACGGGCTGTGGTCCGCGACATTCTAGGAGCGCGCCCCCGCTCGGGGTATCATAGCTAGCATATGCACATGCAAGCGCCGGCTGCATTATGCGGTCGGCGCTTTTACTACGATTTCGATGGTTTACGACGGAAAGGGCTGAGCCATGAAGCTCGCGCTTGCACAGATCGATATGCGCCTTGGGGATGTTGAGGGCATTTGCGGCCGCATCGAGGACCAGGCTCGTCTGGCCCACGAGCGCGGGGCGCGCGTGCTGTGCGTTCCGGCTCCGCTCTTTATGGGCGCCATGCCCGGTGGCCTGGTGGGCGCTGCCGACTTTGAGCACGACGTGCTTGCCGGTTTGACTGGTGTCGCCGAGCGTATCCAGGAGCTTGACATGATCTGCATCGTGCCCGCGGCGGTTTCGTTTGAGGGCCAACCGCTGCTCGACTACATGATGCTCAAGGACGGTCATGTGGTGCCGGCGCGTTCGAGCATTGCCCTGCAGCGTGGCGAGAACAACGACACGCGTTGGGCGCCGCCGGTGTTCGACGTGGACGGCGTGCGCATCGCCGTGATTTTTGACTTGGACCGCGAGCTCGAGATGTTGCCGACCGGCGTCGACCTCATCGCGTATTTCCAATTCAACGCGTTTGACATGACCGACCGCGAGACTGCCGCCATTGCCGCCGTTCGCAGCGGCGCCTACCGCAAGATCGCATCCAAGCGCAGCGTGTGGTTTGCCTGCATGGCGCCGGTCGGTGCCTATGACGAGTCGGTGTATACCGGCGGTTCGTTTGTGCTCGACGACTGCGGTCGCGTGGTGGCCCAGGCGCCGTGTTTTGAGGAGAGCCTGCTGGTTCAGGAGATTCAGCGCGGCGTGATGCTCGATGCCCTGGAAGATCACGAACTGCCCGAGTTCCGTTCCGAGGAGTGGTTGTGGCAGGCGCTGGTGCTCGCCGTGCGCGACAACGCTCGGGCCCACGGTGCGTCGCGTGCTGTGGTGGCACTCGAGGGTGACCTGCCGTCATCCCTGCTGGCGGCGCTGGCCGTTGACGCTCTGGGTCCGCGTAACGTAATTGGCCTGGTGCTGGGGCGCAACCGTATCTTTACGCCGGCGCAGGAGGAGGCCGAGGCTGCCCGCTGTGCCGCCGTCCGCGCCATTGCCGAGCGTCTGCACATTCGCACTGTCGAGCGCGATGCACCGGATGCGGCGCGTGTGCTCGATCGCGACGTGTCGGCGGGCGATGCCGAGCGTCTGCGCTCGCGCACGCTGGGCCTCATGCTGGAGGACACGGCGCTCGAGCTGGGTGCGATGGCGCTGAGCCCGCTGTCCAAAACCGAGTATGCGCTGGCGGCGCCGGCGCTTTGCGGCGGTTACCAGGGCGACTTTGCGCCCTTTGGCGATGTGTACCTGTCGACGCTTGAGTTTGTGGCGCGTGTGCGCAACCGCACGTCTGCCGTGGTGCCCCAAGAGCTCGTGACGCTCAACGCGGTGGAAGATTGTATGGAGCGCGTGCTGGCGCAGGCGCTCTCGACGCTCGACGGTCCGGTCGATATGCTCGACCGCGCGGCACAGCTGCTCGGCGGGCTTGAGCCGGGTGAGGTCGATGGCGCGCTCGAGGCGCACGTGGACCGCAATCGA
>CAVALS010000344.1:0-2069 GCA_963589385.1 Bacteroidaceae bacterium | reverse complement strand
GCCGAGGCCGCTCGCGCCGAGGGTGCAACGCGCATCTACATGACCACCGACGCACTCGATGCGGCCGAACTCTCCCCCGCCGATACGTTTGAGCAGGGCATCGTACCCGTGCTCGATGAGGTCTGCCGCGCCGTTGACCACGTCCGCGTTGACCCATGGGTTGTTGCCGGCGCCACGGTCGCTATCGGCAACATCTCTGAGCTTGCCCTGGCCGCCCAGGTTGGCGCCACGGCGGAGGTCCGCTCTTGCCTGCCGGTGCACAACACGCCCTGCATGGAGGCGCTTGCCGAGCGTGGAGCCGGTGCGTTTTGGCTCTCGCCCGAGATCACGCTCGACGAGATTATCTCGCTCGGCACCGCCGCGCCCGCGGCTCTGGGCATCACCGTCTTTGGCCGCCCGCGCGTCATGACAAGCGAGCACTGCATTCTGCAGGTTGCCAACGGCTGCATCCACGATTGTGCCAACTGCCGCCTGCGTGCCCGCAAGCTCTCGCTCAAGAATATCGACGGAAAGGTCATGCCCGTCCGTACCGACATCCATGGCCGCTCTCGCCTGTACGATGCCTACCCCATCGACCTCACGCCGCAGGTTCCTCAGCTGCTCGATGCCGGTGTGCGTCGTTTCATGGTGGACGGAACGCTGCTCGAGGCGGATGAGGTGGGTCGTGCCGTCGCCCGCGTCCGTCGCGCCGTCGAGGCCGCGCAAGCCGGCCGCAAGCCGGCCGCCCGCCTACGCGGTGCCACCTCGGGCTGCATGTTTGTGGGAATTAGCTAACCGAAAGGCTTACACGTGAACGAAGAACCTCAAGTCCTCTACTGCGATGCCTGGCTCATGGCCATCGACAAACCCGCCGGCATGATCGTACACGGTGACGGCACCGGCGAGCGCACGCTCACCGACTACGCCAGCGACCTGCTGCTGGCGATGGGCGACGGCTTTGCCGCGACCGACATGCAGCCGCTCAACCGCCTGGACCGCGACACCACCGGCGTGGTGCTGTTTTCGCTCGACAAGCAGACGCAGCCCGCCTTTGACCAGATGGTGATCGACCACGCCTTCGAAAAGCACTATCTGGCGCTGGCCGAGGGCAAGATCGACTGGAACGAGAAGCTCATCGACAAGCCCATCGCCCGCGACCGCCACGATAGCCGCAAGATGCGCGTCGGCGCCAGCGGCAAGCCGTCACAGACGCGCGTGAAGGTGCTCAAGCGCCTTAAGAGCCGCCGAGGCCTGCCCGCGCGTTCGTATATCGATGTCGAGCTACTCACCGGCCGCAAGCACCAGATCCGCGTGCACCTGGCAAGCGAGCATCATCCCCTGGTTGGCGACGACCTGTACGGAACGCCGCGCCCCTGCGGCCTGATGCTCCACGCCCACAGCGTGTCCTTCACGCATCCCGTAACCGGCGAGCACATCCACATCGAAGCCCCCTGCCCCTGGGAGCCCTAAACCACCACAATGGGGACATGCACCTTTGTGATGGTTTTGGCCTTAGCCTGCCCCCTGCTGTTAGACCGTGATGACGTTGTCCATTGCCCGGTACTTGGCGGGGACCTCGCCTGCGGTAATAATCGTTGCGTCGCGGAAGTCCGCGAACTTGACGGGCGCCACCATGCCAAATTTACTGGCGTCCGAGATTACGAAGCGCTTGGCCGTATGGCGCATCGAGATACGCTTTACTTGCGCCTCCTCGATATCGGGCGCCGTGAAGCCCTGCTCGGCGGCAATGCCGTTAGAGCCCCAAAAGCCACAGTTGAAGTTGTAGCGGTCTAAGGTTGCCAAGGCATCGGGGCCAACGAGTGCCTCGGTCTCGGGTTTGAGCTCGCCGCCCAGCACCACGGTACGCATGCCGCGCAAAGCAAGGCGCTGAGCATGAAGCACGGAATCGGTCACATAGGTGACATCTTCAAGGTGTGGAAGATGCTCGATGAGCCTGAGCGTCGTCGAGCCCGAGTCGATGTATACAAAGCTCTCAGGCTCCACAAGCGCCGCCGCACGGGCGCAGATACGCTCCTTGTCATCGTTATGGAGATCGCTGCGCTCATTAAGCGTTAGGTCGCGCGTCACGT
>CAVALS010000343.1:0-2073 GCA_963589385.1 Bacteroidaceae bacterium | reverse complement strand
GCACGATGGCGCGGCCGATGGCGACACGCTGGCGCTGGCCGCCGGAGAGCGCCTTGGGCTTACGGTCGAGGTATTCGGTAATGCCCAGGATCTCGGCAGCAGAGCGAACCTTACGGTCGATCTCGTCCTTGGGGACCTTCTTGAGCTCAAGCGTAAACGCCATGTTCTCGTACACCGTCATATTGGGGTACAGAGCATAGCTCTGGAACACCATGGCGATGTCGCGGTCCTTGGGCGCCACGTCGTTGACGCGCTTGCCGTCGATGAGCACGTCGCCCGAAGTGATATCCTCCAGGCCAGCGACCATGCGCATCGTCGTGGACTTGCCGCAGCCAGACGGGCCAACGAGAACGACAAACTCCTGGTCATGCACGGTGAGATTAAAGTCCTCCACCGCGAGCACGCCGTCCTCGGTAACCTTGAGGTTGTGCTTCTTCTCCTCGGTCTTCTTCTTTTTGCCAAAGAAGCCCTTCTTTTTGGACTCGTTGTTGGGATACACCTTCTGAACATGTTTGAGAACGATCTCGGCCATGTCTTTACCTTTCGATATGCGGCGCCGCGCTGAGGGGCGCCGCAGAAACTTGCAAAACAGTTACGGCATCAGCCCTTGACGGCACCCGCCACCACGCCGTCGATGATGTACTTCTGGCAGAGGATGTACATGATGACGATGGGGATAACGACCATCATGATGCAGGCCATCATGGGACCGAGCTCGACGTGGCCGTAGCCGCCGCGGAAGTACTGGATCAAGATAGGAATGGTCCTGTACTTGGTGGAGTCGAGGGTAAGGTAGGGCAGCAGATAGTCGTTCCAGACCCACATGGTCTCGAGAATGCCGACCGAAAGATAGGTGGGCTTCATGATGGGAAGGACGATCTTAAAGAACACCTGGACCGGGTTGCAGCCGTCGATCATGGCCGCCTCTTCGATCTCGAGCGGAATGTTCTTTACAAAGCCGGCGAACATAAAGACCGCCAAGCCCGCGCCAAAGCCAAGATAGATAAAGCAGATGTTGAACGGCGTGTTGAAGCCGATGCGGTCCGCCAAATTGGACAGCGTGAACATGAGCATCTGGAAGGGCACGACCATCGAGAAGACGAACAGGTAATAGAAGAAGTTCGAGATCTTGTTGTTGACACGAACCACATACCAAGCGCACATGGAGCAGCACACCAAAATCAGCACGACCGACGTGACTGTGATGATGAGCGAGTACATAAATGCCGAGGCAAAGCCCTGCTCGTTAAGGGCGTGCAAGTAGTTTGCAAGGCCGTTGAACGTCTCGGGCGTGAGCAGATCGAACGCTGTGGTGGTGCTGATTGCGGTCGCTTTCTTAAAGGAATTGAGCGCGATCATGAACACGGGGTAGATCCACGCGAGCGACAGAATCGTAAAGAAGATTGAGAGCGCGCGGTTGATAACCTTATCGCGTTTCATTACTGCTGCACCTCCTTGGACCTCGTGGCCTTAAGCTGAATCATGGAGATGGCTACGACCAGGATGCAGAAGATGACTGCCTTGGCCTGGCCAATGCCCTGCCATGCGATACCGGCACGCGAATAGAACGTGTTGTAGATGTTCAGGGCGAGCATCTCGGTGGAGTGCGCGGGGGCGCCGCCGGTAAGGGCGAGGTTCTGGTCGAACAGCTTAAAGCCGTTGGTGATGGACAGGAACAGGCAGATGGTGATGGTCGGCATCAGGTTAGGGATCTTAACCTTCCAAAACGTCTGCCATGCCGTAGCGCCGTCGACCTTGGCGGCCTCGATGTAGTCGGACGGAATGGACTGCAGACCAGCGATGTAGATGATCATCATGTAGCCGACCTGCTGCCACAGGGTCAGGATGATAAGGCCCCAGAAGCCAGCAGCAGAGTTAAGAGCGATGAGCTGGGCGCCCACGTTGGAGAGCAGGCAGTTGATCAGAATCTGCCAAATGTAGCCCAGCACGATGCCGCCAATCAGGTTAGGCATAAAGAAAATCGTACGGAAGATGTTGGTGCCCTTGAGCGCCTTGCGAGTGAGCGCCTGCGCAATGGCCAGGGCGATCACGTTGATGAGCACCGTCGACAGG
>CAVALS010000342.1:0-2086 GCA_963589385.1 Bacteroidaceae bacterium | reverse complement strand
GGGCGTACACGCCGTAGTCCTCGATGTGCGCGTCGAGTTCCTCGTCGCTCATGCGGTCGAGGTCGGCGCCTGTGATGGCCTGGCTGCGATCGGTGACGATACCCAGCTGCTTGGCGATGGCCACGGCGGTGTCGATGTGGTCGCCCGTAATCATGACGGTGCGGATACCGGCGTCGTGCGCCTCGCGGATGGCGTCGGCGACCTCGGGACGGACCGGGTCGATCATGCCGGACAGGCCGCAGAAGACCAGGTCATGCTCGAGCGCGGCGGGGCTGCAGTCGGCCGGGACCTCGGTGTAGGTGCGGCTCGCCAGCGCCAGCACGCGCAGGGCCTCGTCGGCCATGGCCTTGTTGGCGGCCACGAGCTCGGCACGACGCTCCTCGGTCAGGGGGACGACCTTATCGCCCTCGTAGATATGGGTGCACAGGCCGATCACCACGTCGGGCGCGCCCTTGGTGTACTGCTCGTACTCGCCGTCCAGGGTCTCGACGACCACGGACATCATCTTGCGGCCAGAGTCGAACGGGGCCTCACCCACACGCGGGTGCTCGGCGGTCAGGCCGGTGAGCCCCGCCTTGCCGGCGTCGTTGACGAGCGCGCACTCAGTCGGCTCACCCACGGCCTCGCCCAGCTCCTCGTCCCACTGGGCGTCGGAGCACAGCGCCATGCCGGCCAGGAACTTCTCCTTAGGCGCAGCGAGCTCGTGCTTGACGACGGTCATCTTGTTCTGGGTAAGGGTACCGGTCTTGTCGGAGCAGATGGTCTGTGTGCAGCCAAGGGTCTCGACGGCGGAAAGCTTACGGATAATCGCCTGGCGCTTGGCCATCTTGGTCACGCCGAGCGAAAGGACGATGGTCACGACGGCGACCAGGCCCTCGGGGATGGCGGCGACGGCGAGCGAGACGGCAACCATAAAGGTGTCGAGCAGGGCGGTCGGGTCGGTAAGGACGTTGCCCACGCCGTGACGGATGATGTCAACGCCAAAGATGACGACGCAGATGACGATAACCATAATGGTGAGGATGCGGCTGAGCTCGGCGAGCTTCACCTGCAGCGGCGTGAGCTCTTCCTTGGCCTCGGCCAGAGCGCCGGCGATCTTGCCCATCTCGGTATCCATGCCGGTACCGACCACGACGGCACGGCCACGGCCGTACACCACGGTGGAGCCCATGTAGCACATGTTCTTGCGGTCGCCGAGCGGCACGTCATCGGTGCCGGTGGCGAGCTCGATCACGTTGGCATGCTTCTCGACAGGCACGGACTCGCCAGTGAGTGCAGCCTCTTCGATCTTCATCGTGGCGCTCTCGAGCACGCGGCAGTCGGCCGGGACAGAGTCGCCCGCCTCGAGCATGATCACGTCGCCGGGCACGAGCTCGGCGCTCGGCAGGTGCACGAGCTTGCCGTCGCGCAGCACCTTGGACTGCGCCGCACTCATCTCCTGCAGGGCCTCGAGGGCCTCTTCGCTCTTGGCTTCCTGGACCACGCCCAGCACCGAGTTGACGATAACGACGAACATGATGATGGCGACATCGGCAAAGTCCGCCTCGCCCTTGACCATGCCCGTGAGCGCGCTGATGACGGCGGCAACGATCAGCATGATGACCATGGGGTCTGCCATCTGCTCAAAGAAGCGCTTCCACAGCGGCGTCTTCTCGGCTTCCTCGAGCTTGTTAGGGCCTGTCTTGGCAAGGCGCGACGACGCCTCGTCGTTGCTCAGGCCGAGATTCTCATCGACACCTTGGTCGCTGAGCACCTCCGCCGCGGCGGACAGGTATTCCTTTTGCATATAGAGTCCCCTCCTGGGATTCGGGCCACTCAGCAGATTGATGCCCGATCATAATTCCCAGGAGAAGGGCAAGGGCTCATCAAGGCTGCCGTGCTGAGCGGCAGTTGATAGTGGAGCTATGGTACCCCAAAGCGACGCGTCTAGCCAAAACATTCCATCTGGAAACACGGCACAGGCGCAACGGTGCAGACAGTGTGATGCTCAAGATTGATAAAACGTTTTTTCTTCGGCGCATCATCGAACTAAAATATCGCCCAGATAGCAGCGGTTAGAACGGTTGGTAAAGTTTTTGCATATACC
>CAVALS010000341.1:0-2091 GCA_963589385.1 Bacteroidaceae bacterium | reverse complement strand
TAAAGATGTTCATGAGCGCCTGCAGGGCCTCGACCTGGCCGCCCGGCTCGGCAATACCCAGATTGATGACGATCTGCGCCGGCACCGGAGCGCCCATGCCAGCCATAGCGTTAAATGTCACGGACGCGGCGGGCTTCACCACCGCGATATAGGGCTTGGCCACAAACCCCGGATCGGTATGCGGAATGGCAATGTTTGCCGCCGGCATGGCAAGACCCGTGGGGTAGGCATCCTCGCGCGTGCGAACGGCGTCGAGCCAACCGGACGCAATGTAGCCACGTGGTGCAAGCTCGCCCTCGAGCCGCGCAAACACCTCATCCGGCGTTGCACACTCCCAATCAAAAAACACCAGCTCAGGCGTAAACAGAGCTTCGTTATCCGCCATGCGCTCACCTCTCTCACCTAGTCACCTGCGACGTTCTTGAATGACCAGTCGTTAAAGAACGTCCCCGATGACTACCTAAAACAAAAGGTGGCCACGCGCGCCTTGGCGCCAATGACCACCCTGACTACTCGGCTAAATTGTACTGTGCACCGCTAGCCGCGGGGTGCATCAATTGCGACCTTGCCGCTCTCCAGCACGTGGACGCGGCCGTCGGCGAGCATTTGCACGACTTCGGGATACAGCACGTGCTCAATCGCGTGGATGTGCTCCTCGAGCGTGTCGACATCCCAACCTTCCTCGACAGCCAGCGCACGCTGGGCGATGATGGGACCGTTGTCGTAGATCTCGTTGGCAAAATGCACGGTCACGCCAGTTACCTTGACGCCGCGCGCAAAGGCGTCGTCAATCGCATGCGCACCGGTAAAGCTCGGCAGCAGCGCCGGATGCAAGTTGACCACGCGGTTGGGAAACGCCGCCAGCAGCGGCGTGTGCACCATGCGCATGTAGCCGGCCATGACCACATACTCGCAGCCGCGCTCCAGCAGCTCGTGCGCGATGATCTCATCGGCGGCAATAGGGTCGGCATAGACATCCTTGGACAGCGTGAGTGTCTGGATGCCCGCGCGCTCAGCGCGCTGCAAACCCTTAGCCGAGGGACGGCTCGACACCACAAGCTCAATCGAAGCGTTGAGCTTGCCGGCGGCGATCAGATCGATCAGCGCCTGCAGGTTGGTACCCGAACCGCTGATGAGCACACCGATCTTGAGCGGCTCGGCCGTATCGGTGCCGGTCGGACGGGTGTAGGGCACAAAGTCCAGGCCCTCGGCGGCAACCATCTGCTCGTTAGCGCTCATCGGAGTACACGACCTTACCGGAACCCTCGACGCACTCGCCCACGCGGAACGGCTTCTCGCCCAGCGCGACCAGAGCCTCGGTCACCGCGGCCTCGTCCTCGGGGGCGACGATCAGGCACAGGCCGACGCCCATGTTGAAGGTCTTGCATGCCTCGTTGGGCGCGAGCTCGGCCTGGCGCGACACGTAGGTGATGACGGGCGGAACGTCCCAACCCATCTCGGCGCCGTTGCGGGTGACCACGGCGTCGACGTCGTCGGCAAGCGCGCGGTTGAGGTTCTCGGTAATACCGCCGCCGGTGATGTGGGCAATAGCATGCACGTTGGCGCCGCCGCGCAGCAGCTCAAGAATCGGCTTCACATAAATTCGCGTGGGGGCCAGCAGGGCGTCAGCCAGCGAAGCGCCACCAAGCTCCTCGAGCGGACGGCTCAGCTCCTCGGCCTTAGCGGCGGCCTCGGGCGTACCCGGCTTAATGCCGTCGACGCCGATGACCTTGCGCACGAGCGAGTAGCCGTTGGAATGCACGCCGGTGGAAGGCAGGCCCAGAATCACGTCGCCGGGGCGGACGTTCGCGGGGTCGAGCATCTTGGGACGATCGACGACGCCCACGGTAAAGCCGGCGAGGTCGTAGTCGGCAGGCGCCATGACGCCAGGGTGCTCGGCCATCTCGCCGCCCACGAGCGCGCAGCCCGCGAGCTTGCAGCCGTCGGCCACACCCTTGATGATCTTTGCCATGTGCTCGGCCTCAATGTGGCCGATGGCAACGTAATCCAGGAAGAACAGCGGCTCGGCGCCCGAAGCCAGAATGTCGTTGACGCACATGGCGACCAGGTCCGGGCCCACCGGCTCGTGAC
>CAVALS010000340.1:0-2094 GCA_963589385.1 Bacteroidaceae bacterium | reverse complement strand
CATGGCTGCCTCCCATCAACTGGTAGCGTGTGTCACTTTTGATGATGGGGGAGTGCGCGATCCTTCGCGATACCCAGACGGCTCAAGGAGTCTCCACAACTGGGACATATGGCCCATTTTTGACTAGTCGTTGGGGACGTTCTTAAACGACTAGTCGCGGGGGACACTCTTCGGCCACTCATTGGGGACGTACTTAAATGAGTGGTAGTTGGAGACACTCCTGGCCGAGCTAGAGATCGCGCGCGTTCCTTCTGGTCCATGCGGCTCAAAATCGCGGCGTGATGTGGACGGCTGGGGTCGAATTGGCAACATTTCGAGCCTGGCTTCGGTATTGAGACTGGTTCTTTATTAAAATAGATTTCCAGACAATTGAGCGGCTGGGGGGTTAACCATGAGGGGCACGGGAGACACAACCGCATATTTGCGTCGGGGCATTCGGGAGATTATATGCCTGGCGCTGTTCTTCTTCACGTTTTTGGCGTGCGAGTATCTCTTTGATGTGCGCATGGCCGAGTTCGTGCCATCGAGTGAGGTCGTCATCTACGAGAGCATCGTTGTCGGCGCGAGCGTGATTGGCTTTTTCGTGCGCCCATTTCTGTACTATCGCCTTCCCCAGACGATCGATGCGACGAGCGATATTACAGGCGTGCTGTTGGTATCGGCGTTGCTGCTGATGATTACGGCAGTGCGGTTTGAGGTGGTAATTGTCGGCGGCCTGGTGGCGTGCTGCGCCCTGGGCTATTGCGGATCGACCGCCCATGCCAATCTTGCGCGGCGTTTTGCGCAGACGCCCTGCCTGGCGCGCGCCGCCGCACTTTCCTATGCCATGGGCGTTCTGGTGCAGGTTCTCAACCACATGGTGATGCCTGTCGGTATTCCTCAGCAGGCTGTTCTGGTCGTCTGTGCGATCGCGCAGGTGGCGTTGCTCCACGGTGTCCGACGCGCCAAGCTGCGCGACGAGTCCGACCCCAACTTTGAACCCAGTGCCGCCGGGCTTTCGGTAGATGCTCTGGAATATGGCGCCAAGTGGCATGACGATCCCGAGGCAAAGGCGGCATTCCGTCGCGCCGTAGTTCGCCTGACCGTGGCGACGGCGTATCTTTCCAGCGTATTCGCCGCTCTCAACGCGGACTTCACGACCTTGCATGCTGTCGGAGCCGTCGATTTGGGCGATTGGCCGCGCCTGCTGCTTGTCGTGAGCTCGTTGGTCGCTGGCGCACTATTTGACCTGCACGGCCGCTCGTATATGAATATCGGCATGACATGTGCCGCCATACTGTCCACGTTTTCGTTCTTTGTGCTCATCGTCGACGGCAATGGTGGCAACGAGCTCGCTGCCACGATCATTTTTTATCTGGGCTCGGGCTTTTTCGTGGTGTTCTTTACCACAAAATATGCCGCCGTCTCGCTCTATGCGCGCTGGTCATATTTTTGGCCGTGCATGGGTCGCGTCGTCAACAACGTGTGCTCGATGCTCGTGACGGCGCCGGCGGTGGCGATTATCTCGAGTCAAAACGTGCTGGCTGCGGTCGGTGCGGCGCTCGTGATGTTTGTGGGCATTGCGATTACGCTGCTGGGGCAGTTGGGGCAACGAGCCGATGATGCCGTGATGCAGGATGGCCTGCCGCTTGCCACCGACGATCTTGGTGGGGATCTTGCGCCCACATGCTCCGACTCCGAGCCCGTGGAAGCAGCGGAGCTCACGTCCGATGAACGCCTTGATGCCTTCGTCGCCACCTTTGGGCTTACAGAGCGCGAGCGCGATATTCTTGAGGTCTTGGTCGTTTCGGACCAGAGCGTTCAGGACATCGCCACAACGCTCTTTCTTTCGCGTTCCACGCTCTATCGTCACATTTCCTCGATCAACAAGAAGACCGGCACCGCCTCGCGCGTGGCCCTTATCAACTTCTTCTGGTCCTGGACGCCCAAGGACTAGCGTATGAGCCGCCGCCCAGTTCCTTACTCTAACGGGGGGATGTGGCCTCAAAGCACGCCCACATCGACGCCTCGCCTGCGCTAAACTGAAGAGCACGTACGCAATTACGAGAGGAGCCCGCATGGAGGCTTACAAGCAAGAGTTCATCAAGTTTATGG
>CAVALS010000339.1:0-2094 GCA_963589385.1 Bacteroidaceae bacterium | reverse complement strand
TGGCGCTCGGCCGAGACCTCGCCGATGCAGAACATGCGGCTCGAGTCGCTAAAGTAGCCGTCCAAGATCGTGGAGCAGTCGACGTTGATGATATCGCCCTCGTGCAGCACGTCCGTATCGCAGGGGATGCCGTGACAGACCACGTCGTTGATCGAGGTGCACACGCTCTTGGGATAGCCCTCGTAGTTGAGGTCGGCCGGCGTGCCACCGTGCTCGACGGTGTAGTCGTAGATCATCTGGTCGATCTGGTTGGTGGTCATGCCTGCGGCGATATGCTCGCCCACATAATCGAGCACGCCCACGTTGATGGCGGCCGAGCGCTTGATGCCCTCGATATCGGCGGGCGTCTTGTAGAGCGTGCGGGGCAGGACCTCCCAGCCCTCTTCCCACAGGCGCTCGAGGCGCTCATCAAAGGCGTTATGGCATTTCTTGTATTTCTTGCCGCTGCCGCACCAGCAAGCGTCGTTGCGGCCGGGCACGGGTCCTTTGTCATACATGGCTAACTTCCTTTCACTCGCAGCTAGTATAGCCCACCCACGCGTCCATAAAAGTTGCGGTGATATAGTTCCGATTTAAGCGGTTTAACAGCATAAATAGGAACTATATCACCGCAACTGATGGAGCGGGATGGTGGGCACTAGCTGCTGCGTGGTTTTGCTAGTAGCTCACCTGGCAGGGAATACCGAGGGCTCGGACGCGCGCGGCAATGGCGTCGAGCACCTCGGGCGCTGCTTTGGCAAGGCCGGCGACCGGCGTCTCGCGCGCCACCGTGTAGATGGTCGCTTCTTGTGGGCGAATGCGCTCAAGCGCCGCGAGCCAGGGGGCAACGTACTCCTCGCCGGTGTTGTCGATGGGCTTGCCCAGATACTCACCGGTCAAAAAGATCGTCTGGATAATAACGTGACCGTCAAAGCTTGCGAACGTCTCAATCTGGTGCTCGACGTCGTAGGGGCCAACAGGCTGGTCGAGCAGCTGGATAAATGCCGGATCGACCGTATCGAGCTTAAGAATGTTGTCGTCGACCATCATGAGCGCATCGTGCACCTCGGGGCGGTCGGCGCGCGTGCCGTTGGAGAGCACGGCAATCTTGGAGTTTGGGGCAAGCTCGTCGCGCAGCGCGACGGCGCCGGCGATGGCCTGCGGAAACTCCGGTGCGGCGGTGGGCTCGCCGTTGCCTGCGAAGGTGATCACATCGGGGAGCTCGCCCTCGGCTGTCATCTCGCGCAGCGTTGCCTCGAGCGCGTCGAGTACCACGGCAGCTGTGTTGTGCGGCTCATGGCAGGGGCGCTCGGCATTGAGGCCGTTTTCGCAGTAAATGCAGTCGAACGTGCAGATTTTGCCGCTGGCCGGCATCATGTTGACGCCGAGCGAGAGGCCAAGGCGACGGCTGCGAACGGGCCCAAAGATGGGGCTGGCATTCAAAAACGTAGACATAGGCATATGCTCCTCAAGACAATTGTGCCTAAGCATAGCATCGGCTCCAAAGCAGGGTGCGGGCCCTTGCTTTACAAGTTTCGTTTTTTCACGTCGCTCATTATGCCGTGTCATGAAAAGCCTCGGGTCGGGTAAAGTTAATCTGTTAACAAGGTGTAAGGCAATGCGGGTCCATCCAACCGCACTGACGTGCAACTGGATGAGCATTGATGATGGGGGCACAACATGGATTTTACGGTCGAGAATGCGGGCACCACGATTGCCTGTCGCGAATATGCCGGCCCGGATGTGTCGCCTGATACTCCTGCCTTGGTGTGCGTGCACGGCGCTTGTGTCGACGGCACATTTTTTGACGGTATCGCTTGTGAGCTCAGTCGCAACTACCGCGTAATTGCCTACGACCGCCGCGGCTGCGGTGACAGCAGCGATGCGGCAGACGACAGCTATGATCTTGCCGCTCAGGCCGCCGACCTGCAAGCCGTGATCGAACACGTTGGCGCTCCGGCAAATGTGCTTGCGCATAGCGCCGGTACGTTGGTGGCGCTGGAGCTTCTTCGTACTGAACCCCATCTCGTCGCCCGTGCGATTCTGCATGAGCCGGCTGTGTCGGCCGAAGGCGTCGGTATGGGCGCAGCTCCGGTTTTGCTCGATATGATTGCG
>CAVALS010000338.1:0-2100 GCA_963589385.1 Bacteroidaceae bacterium | reverse complement strand
GCCGTGGTGACCTCGGTCGACAACGAGACCGCCGTCAAGAACATCTCCAAGATGGCGCAGGAGAAGGGCTGCACGGCCTCGGTCGAGAAGGTTTCTGACGCCGAGTGGCACGTGACCGTGGCGACCTCTGGCGCCGTTGCCGTGGCCGATCCTGAGCAGGATGGTGCGGCTTTCTGCGGCGCCAGCGCCGGCAAGGGCAAGCTCGTCATTTCCGTCTACACCGACTGCATGGGCCGCGGCGACGACGAGCTGGGCCACAAGCTCATGAAGGCCTTCATCTTTGCCGTGACGCAGCAGGAGGAGCTGCCCGCGACTATGCTGTTCTACAACGGCGGTGCCAAGCTCACCGTAGAGGGCTCTCCGGTGCTCGATGATCTGAAGGGCCTGGCCGAGCAGGGTGTCGAGATTCTCACCTGCGGTACCTGCCTCGACCACTATGGCATTAAAGACCAGCTTGCGGTGGGCGAGGTCACCAATATGTACGTGATCGTGGAGAAGATGGAGCAGGCCGTGCGCGTCGTGCGCCCGTAGCGTATTGGTTGGAGTTGCCATGAGGGAGAAACGCCCGGCGCTTGTCATCACGTTTCCCACCACGGCGGCCGCCATGGGTTGCGAGTCCCTGTGCATCGAGCGCGGCCTTCCCGGGCGAACGATTCCCGTGCCCGGGGAGGTCGCTGCCGGCTGCGGCTTGGCGTGGAAGGCATTGCCTGCGGATGAGGACCTGCTGCGCGGCGAGCTTGCCGCGGCGGGCGTCCCCACCGAGGGCTTTACGGTGATCGACATGTGGGAGGTTGTGCGATGATCTACCTGGATAACGCGGCGACGACCATGCACAAGCCGCAGACGGTCATCGATGCCGTGACGCAGGCGATGTGCTCGCTCGGCAATGCCGGGCGCGGCGCCACGTCGGGTGCCCTCGATGCGGCGCGTACCATCCACGGCTGTCGCGCCAAGCTTGCGCGCTTGCTGGGCTGCCCGCGTGCTGACCATGTTTGTTTTACGCCCAACTCCACCGCGGCGCTCAACACCGTCATCAATGGCGTGGTGCGCCCCGGCGACCGCGTGGTCACGACGGTGCTCGAGCACAACTCCGTGCTGCGTCCGCTCAACCGCCTGGCGGCAGAGCAGGGCGTGACCGTTGAGCATGCGGGCTGCGACGCGAACGGCGTGCTCGACTACGACGAGCTCGAGCGGCTGGTCACGCCCGGTACGCGTGCCGTGATGGTGACGCATGCCTCTAACGTGACCGGCAACGCGGTCGACATTGCGCACGTGACGGCCATAGCCCATTCGGCCGGCGCTCTGGTGATCGTCGACGCCTCTCAGTCTGCCGGTACGGCGCGTATCGATATGAAGGCCATGGGGCTCGACGTCGTGTGCTTTACCGGCCACAAAGGGCTCATGGGTCCGCAGGGGACCGGCGGCCTGGCCGTGGCGGAGGGCGTCGATGTGGCGCCCTGGGCCATGGGCGGCACCGGTGTACACAGCTTCGACCCACTGCAGCCGCTCGAGTGGCCCACGCGCCTTGAGGCAGGCACGCTCAACGGTCACGGCATCGCGGGACTTTCTGCCGGCCTCGACTTTATCGAGGCACAAGGCGGGGTCGAGGCGATTGCGGCGCATGAGCGCTCGCTTGCAGAGCGCTTCCTCGCCGGTGTTCGCGAAATCCCCGGCATTGCGCTCTACGGTGCGTTTGATCAGCCGATGCGCTCGGCGATCGTCTCACTCAACGTGGGTGATATCGACTCTGCCGAGATCTCGGACGCGCTCATGCAGGGGTGGGGGATTGCGACGCGCCCCGGCGCCCATTGCGCTCCGCTCATGCACCGCGCGCTCGGGACCGAGCGCCAGGGTATCGTCCGCTTCTCGTTTGGGTATTTCAACACGGACGAGGAAGTCGACACCGCGATTGACGCTTTGCGCGATTTAGCCTGCTAGAGCGTATATACTTGCGGGACGGGCCTTTTGCCCGTCCCGTTTTTGTTTCGACCCGAAAGGTGTGCCTATGGCCTCATCCGCTCCGCGCGGCCTGCGCTCCGACCATGTCGTTACCGTCGGCATTGCGCTGTTCTCGATGCTCTTTGGCGCCGGTAACCTCAT
>CAVALS010000337.1:0-2123 GCA_963589385.1 Bacteroidaceae bacterium | reverse complement strand
GCCTGCGGCATTCAGCCTGCCTATGTAGGCCAGGGCAAGCCCAACCGAGTCACCTGGCACGGAACCATGGAAGGCTTCGCCCGCGACTTTAACGCCGTAGTAGAAGCCTTCTACGAACACCAAGTAGCTGACGAACTGTCCTAGCACACTTGGGTTTTGCCGATCATGATGTTGAGGATCTCGACGTCGGTATCTTTCATGCCCACACGGCCTACGTAGCCCATACTGGCGATTGTCTGCTCAACGGTATCTTGGATCAGGCCCTCGCCGGCGCGGAAGCCGCGACCCTGCATGGCCATATCGTGGCCCAGAATCGCCGCATCGACGGCAGCGGAAATCTTGGCGGCACAGCTTGCCTTGGCGCCGTCGCACACGATGCCGCCCACGTTGCCAAGCGTATTCGAGACCGTCGCGCCAATCTGCTCGCGCGTGCCACCGCACAGCCAGGTAATCGCGGCGCCGGCGCCGCACGCGGCGCAAATAGCACCGCAAAACGCCGAGAGCGCACCAATATAGCTCTTGATATGCACGGCGATAAGATCGGACAGCATCACGGCGCGCACCAGGCGCTCATGGTCGCAGCGCAGGTACTCGGCATACTCCATGACGGGCAATGCACAGGTAATGCCCTGATTGCCCGAGCCGCACACAATGGCGACTGGCAGCGCGCAGCCGTTCATGCGGGCGTCGGACCCGGCGGCCGCACGGGCGCGGGCACGGCAGGCGACGTCATCGGCACGAGCACCCAGCAGCGTGCGGCCAACCTCGGCGCCCCAAGCGTGCGCAAGGCCCTCGGCACTGATTGCGCCATTCAGCTCAATCTGACGCTCAACGGCAGCGCGGGCGTCCTCAATGTCACCGTCCTCGATAAAGTCGATGATGGTCTCAATCGACATGGGCGTATCGGCGTTATCTGCCGCCCGCTCGGCCACGACGCGCTCGGCGCAGGCGGCACACTCCCCCGCCGACTTGCCGCACACCGGAATACCGTCGAGCGTATGGCACGTGACATTGGTGTGGTGATCGGTGATCTCGACGACCGCGGTATGGCCCCCGGCCGTCGCAGTCACCTTGATGTAGAGGTTGGGCACACCCTCGACAAGCGACACATCGCAGTAGCCGGCGTCGGCGAGGAGCTCGGCCACGCGAGCACGGTCTTCATCGTTAACGCTCTCGAGCACCTCGAGCGCGCTCTTGGCGTCGCCGCCCACGGCGCCCAGCACGGCCGCGGCTTCAATACCGTGCATACCGCCCGAGTTGGGCACGGTCACGCTCTTAACGTTCTTGATGATGTTGCCCGAGCAGGCAACATCCATATGATCGGGTTCGCAACCGAGCGTCTGGCTCGCCAGCGCTGCTGCATAGGCAACGGCAATGGGCTCGGTACAGCCGAGCGCGCAGACAAGCTCACGGTTCAAAACATCGCAAAACGCGGCATCACGGATGGAATCGGTAGGCATAGGTATCTCCTGCTTGCATAACGGGCTGGGCTCTCAAGAATGGTTAGTTCCTTTATTTGATAACAATGCATCAAAAACCGCAACCATGGTTCCGGCGGACGGCGCTCGAGCACAAATTGGTGGCATTATTCATGAGAAGCCGATCTTGTTGCCTGCTAAAGCGTTTGACCAAAAAACGCTCGAGCGTTTACGCAAAAGTCGCGCTATCATGCAGTCGAACGCGGTAAACACCTTTAGCATTTGCGCCGCACAGACCAGAGAGGAACCATCCATGAAGATCGGTATCGGTAACGACCACGCCGCCGTCGAGCTCAAGAACATCATCTCCGAGCACCTGAAGGAGCGCGGCTGCGAGGTCGTGAACTTTGGCACCGACACCTCCGAGAGCTTTGACTACCCCATCGCCGGCTACAAGGTAGGTAAGGCCGTTGCCAACGGCGACGTCGACCTGGGCATCCTCATCTGTGGCACCGGCGTCGGGATTAGTCTGGCTGCCAACAAGGTCGAGGGCGTACGCGCCGTCGTGTGCTCCGAGCCCTTCAGCGCCAAGCTCTCTCGCATGCACAACAATACCAACGTGCTCGCCTTTGGCGCCCGAGTCGTTGGCTCCGAGCTCGCCAAGATGATTGTCGACGAGTGGCTCGACGCCGAGTTTGAGGGCGG
>CAVALS010000336.1:0-2124 GCA_963589385.1 Bacteroidaceae bacterium | reverse complement strand
GGGTCAGCCCGTGGGAGGCCAGGGCGCCGCTGACCGGTGGACGGCACCGAGCCGTACGCTTGAACTGAGAAGGGGGAGGCCTCGCGGCCTCCCCCTTTTTGCGTTTACGGGCAACATTCCATATGCAATTAAATCAGTTTAATCATCCACCGCTGAATATAGACGTTCACCGTTCTGTGGTCGGTTCTCTGTTCTCAATGGACTAATATTTGCTTTAGCGCACTGCTGCGCTTGTCCTGTTTTACACGGGTTGTTTTATTGATTGTGACGGAAGGACTCACATGGCAGATGTTCATGAGCTGCTTGATACTTGGATTGCCAATGTCAAGGACGAGGAGCTCCTCGCTGAGCTCAACACGATGAAGGAGCAGGGTGACGAAGACGCCATCACCGACGCTTTCTTCCAAGATCTCGCCTTCGGTACCGCCGGTCTACGTGGCACTATCGGTGCAGGCACTAACCGTATGAATATCTATACGGTTGGTCGCGCGACGCAGGGTTTTGCTGACTATCTCAATGCGACCTTCGAGCATCCGACGGTTGCCATTGCTCGCGATAGCCGCAATAAGGGTGAACTGTTTGTTAAGACGACGGCTGCCATTCTTGCCGCAAACGGCGTGACTGCTCTCGTGTATCCTAAGATTTCTCCCGTGCCGACGCTTTCTTGGGCCGTCCGTGACCTTAAGTGCTCCGGTGGCATTTGCATGACCGCTAGCCATAACCCGGCGCCGTATAACGGCTATAAGGCCTATGGCCCCGACGGCTGCCAGATCACTAGCGAGGCCGCCGATGCAATTTCTAAGGCTATCGCCGAGACCGATACGTTCACCGGCGTGAAGTCCATGGACTTCGATGAGGCTCTTGAGCAGGGTCTGGTCAAATGGATCGATGACTCGTGCCTCGAGCGTTATTATGACGCCGTTCTCGCCCGCGGCGTGACCAACCTTTCTGCCGAGGAGATCGCTGGCGCTCCGCTTAAGCTCGTCTACACTCCGCTCAACGGCACCGGCCTCATTCCCGTCACGACGGTGCTCGAGCGCGCTGGCATCACCGATGTCACGGTTGTTCCCGAGCAGAAGGAGCCTAACGGCGATTTCCCGACCTGCCCGTATCCTAACCCCGAGATTCGTCAGGCCATGCAGAAGGGCATCGATCTCTGCGAGCAGGTTCACCCTGATTTGCTGCTTGCAACCGATCCCGACGCCGACCGTGTTGGCGTTGCCGTTAAGAATGGCGATGACTATCTGCTGCTGACCGGCAATGAGATGGGCGTCCTGCTGCTCGACTATATCTGCAAGACCCGTGCTGCCCGCGGTGAGGACCTTACTAAGAAGGTTGCCGTTACTACTATCGTTTCTTCCGCCATGGTTGACGCTCTGGCCGACGAGTACGGTTTTGAGCTCCGCCGCTGCCTGACGGGCTTCAAGTACATCGGCGACATCATTACTTCTCTTTCCGATGCTGGCGAGGTCGATCGCTTTATCTTCGGTTTTGAGGAGAGCTACGGCTATCTGGCCGGTGACCACGTGCGCGACAAGGACGCCGTGAGCACTTCGCTTTTGATTTGCCAGATGGCGCAGTATTACAAGCTCCAGGGAAAGAACCTTGCCGATGCGATGCACGAGCTTTACGAGAAGTATGGCTACTATCACAACAAGACGATTTCGCTGAGCTATCCGGGCGCTGAGGGTGCGGCAAAGATGGCCGGCATCATGGCTGGTCTGCGTGAGAACCCGCCCGCGGAGCTCGCCGGTTCCAAAATTGAGGCTGTCGTGGATTACAACACCTGCGTGAACGGCCTGCCGAAGGCTAACGTCATTGAGTTCGATCTTGAGGGTGGCAACAAGGGTATTGTTCGTCCTTCCGGCACCGAGCCCAAGATTAAGCTGTACATCTTCGCTAAGGGCACGGATGCCGCCGAGGCTGATGCAGCACTTGACGCGATTGAGGAGTCCGGTCGCAAGCTGTTGGCCTAAGGCTTTGAAAGCCTATTTCTATAGTTAGACGGAGGAGGGGATCTCGGAAACGAGGTCCCCTCTTTATTGCTGGCAAACACAGCTGAGAATCCCAAGATGTGTAGGAAATGTGTACGCCCAGATTCCCGCCCACGGGGCCCCTCCGGTC
>CAVALS010000335.1:0-2148 GCA_963589385.1 Bacteroidaceae bacterium | reverse complement strand
AAGGACATGCTCGACATCCGCAAGCGCTTCGAGCCGCGCGCCGAGGAGCTCGCCAAGAAGTACGCCCTGGCCCCCTACACCATGTTCATCGGCTCCGGCGCCCTGTGGGGCGAGACCATCCTGTTCTCGATGTGCATCCTCGAGGAGATGCAGTGGAAGCGCACCCGCTACATCACCTCGGCCGACTTCTTCCACGGCACCCTCGAGCTCGTGGAGCCGGGCGTCCCCGTGTTCCTGTTCATGGGCGAGGACGAGAACCGCAAGCTCGACGAGCGCGTCCGCGCGTTCCTCAACCGCGGCGTGACCGGCGACACCGACATCAACATCATCGACACCGCCGAGTTCGCGATCCCCGGCCTTGACGACGAGTTCCGCGTCATCGTCTCCCCGTGGATTCTGACGGTGCTCGTGACCGACCGCCTGGCTCGCTACTACGAGACGGTCACCAAGCACAACCTCAAGTATCGTCGCTACTATCACCAGTTCGACTACTAAAGAAAACGGGTGCGGGAACGTGCCGGGCTATTGAGAGGAACACAGAATGAGACAGTACATCATCGCCAGCCATGCGCACTTCGCCACCGGCATCAAGGAGAGCGTCGAGCTGCTCTCGGGCGCTCGCGACAACGTCCACGATCTTTCGATGTTCGTCGATGGCCGCATGGACGTGGCCGAAGAGGCCCAAAAACTGCTGGCAGGCATGTCTGCCGACGATGATGTCGTTGTCTGCACCGACCTCTTTGGCGGTAGCGTTAACAACGAGTTCACCAAGATCGTCCAGACGCGTCCCCGCACGTACCTCGTTACCAACATGAACCTTCCTCTGCTCATCCAGCTGCTGTTCTCTGACGAGTCGGCGCCGGTTGAGGAGACGATTCGCGCCATCGTCGCTGCGGACGATACGCGCGTGAAGTTTGTCAACGATCTTTTGGTCGATGACGAGGAGGCGGAAGAGTTCTAATCCGCAGCACCTACTGACACGCCGTATGACGGCACAAGACCTTTGGGGGGTCACATTATGATTCAGCTACTTCGCGTTGACCATCGCCTGCTTCATGGCCAGGTCGCAGTTTCCTGGGTTCAGGGCCTTGGCTCCAACTGCATCTTCTGCGTGGGCGATAAGGTCGCTAACGACCCGGTGTGGAAGACGACGCTCAAGATGGGCAAGCCTGCCGGCTGCAAGCTCGTCATCAAAGATATGGAGCATGCAATCGAAGCTATCAACTCGGGCGTGACCGACAAGTACAAGATGATCATCTGCGTCGCCACTATCGCTGAGGCAAAGCAGCTTGTTGAGGGCTGCCCGCAGATCAAGTCGGTCAACCTGGGCAACACCAAGCCCAAGGACGAGAAGCGTCCCGACGCTCGTCAGGTCTCTCGTCAGATCTTCCTGACCGCGGCCGAGGAAGCCGATGTGCGCGAGATGCTGGATCGTGGTGTTGAGGTCGAGATTCGACCCCTGGCCGCTGACCCCAAGGTCGACTGCGCCAGCGTGCTCTAGGCGTTCAATTTCGAAGAGTCTGAGCTCTTCGTAGTGTCCTATATGGAAAGGGGGATGTATGCTTACCCAAGCAATCCTCATCGGACTTATCGCCGCATTTGGTAAGTTCGACTGCCAGCTCGGTACGCTCTACGCGTTCCGCCCCATCGTTCTGTGCCCGCTCGTGGGCCTGGTGCTGGGGGACCTGCAGTCCGGCCTCGCGATCGGTGCGAGTCTGGAGCTGCTGTTCATGGGCTCGATCTCCATCGGCGCCTACGTGCCGCCTGATGAGACGATCGGCGGCGTGCTCGCCTGCGCCTTCGCTATCCAGCTGGGCCAGAGCACCGAGGCAGCCATCGCGCTTGCCATGCCCATCGCCACGCTGTGCCTTGCCATCAAGAACATCCTTAACGCCGCCCTGCCGATCCTGGTCGACCGCGCTGATGTCTACTCCGGCCAGGGCAACCTTAAGGGTGTCTATGCGATGCACTTCCTGATCGGTTTGACCGGTATCATCATGGCGTTCCTGCTGTGCTCGCTGTCGTTCTATCTGGGTGCTGACGCCATCCAGGGCCTGCTCGACTTCATCCCGCCCTTTGTCCTTGCTGGCTTTGGCGTTGCCGCCAACATCCTGCCTGCCATGGGCTTCGCCATGCTCGGCCGCCTGG
>CAVALS010000334.1:0-2169 GCA_963589385.1 Bacteroidaceae bacterium | reverse complement strand
GTGACTGGCTACGAACCAGTAGGTCGGGGGTTCGAGTCCCTTCCGGCGTACCAGATTACGCGGATTTGAACACTGCACTGTATTTTTGCAGTTGTACTTCTGTGAGGGAGTGCTTGCAGTGCTTCTAATCGCAAAAAGAGACAAGGTATAGTTTCGGCTATACCTTGTCTCTTTTTTCATTCTCCGGGCCAACGCCACGGTAGAACGCCATTTTCATAACGTAATCGGTTATTTCCTAACAATTCCATGCGAAATTCTAAAATTACTGTTAGAATTTATCACAAAGGAGCATGGCTATGATTAGGATTTTACTTTCCACGCGCCTCGGCGAAAGGCGCTGGACACAAGCGGACCTTGCGCGTGCTACAGGCATCAGACCGTCGACAATCAACGATCTATACCATGAGCTTGCCGACAGGGTTAATCTGGAACATCTGGACTTAATATGTGAGGCTTTGGGCTGCGATTTATCCGACCTTATAATTCGCGTCCCAGACAGCGAGTCTCACACACGAACAAGGACAGGCATTCCGCACAAGCATACATAAGTAGGCATACTCCAAACGCCCGGACGCTTGATGGCATCCGGGCGTTCTCCCTAATCTGGGTAAATTGCGATGTCCTCAAAGCCCAATCTCGTTCCCATTGAATTCGAAGCGGATCTTAACCGTGCCGCCAAGGGCGCTGCCGATCTTTTCCCATTCTTCCACGGTAAACTTACCCGTATTGAGCCGCTTGTTAAGCAATTGAGGTGACCATCCCAAATTCCTCGCCAAATCGGAATTGCTCATTCCTTTATAAGCGAGCGCCATTTCTATAACCTGCCGTGCTGTCATCCCTGTCAGCTCCTTTCTCTCGATATAATAAACTATTTAGTTGCAAATGTCAAATATATTTTTTCTATTTTACCCCGAAAAGTTAAAATAAAGGGTTGACAAATTAAACTATTTGGTTTATAATAGTGAATGTAAGGCAGAGGTAAACAACCTCTTAAGGAAGGAAGTGAGGTAATGAACGACTTGAACGTAACACAGGCTCTTCTGAAAGCGATCCTCGAACTCATCGAAAAGTGCGCAACGTTGGAAGAACTTCGGGAGAGTGTGAAGCGCATCATGAACGAGCAGTAAAAAAAGAGTAGCGGCCCCTACCACAGACCCGCTACTCTCCACCCCACAAGGTGAGCCGGGAGCCTTACCCCGGCCACCTTGATTATAACCGAGTAAGGCAGAAAAATCAAGGAGGAACGCAAAATGATGATGTCCGAATTTATCGACCGCACCGGCTTCGAGCCGACCGCCAAAGAGTACGCCAAGATCGAAGAAGCCTATTACGACTTCGACGGTGACAAGGACACCTTTTGTAAGGCTTTCGTCAAGGACGGCGGGGCGCGGAAGCTCTGCAAGGCCAGAGCCGCCGAGATCGACCGACTGAACAGCCTGCTGCTGGAGAGCGAGCGGCAGTACAAGAAGGATATGGCCGACCGTGAAAAGCGGATCGACGAGCTGACCGCCGAGCTGGACCGTGAGCTTGAATGGAAGCCCAGCGATGGTACCGGCACGAACATGAGACAGAGCGACTACGCCCACCTTGCCGACTGCGGCAAGGCGATGACCGATGAGGAGGCCAAGGCGTTTATCGCTGACGAGTGCGGCTTCGATCCTGAGAAGATCCGCATTCTGCACGAGGTCAACACCTACGAGGTCAACAAGCACCGCCGCCTTCGCAAGTCTGGCACCTTCGACCGCGCGCCCGTGTACGAGGCCACCGATTGGAACTATGTCCGCTTTGACTGCGCCTGCTTCATGTATGAGCTGGTCAACGGCGAACTCCGCTTCTACTGCTGCTAAATCACCGCCCGCCCCGGAGGTCACGAGGGCAAGGAGGAATTCGAAATGTACGGAACAGTCATCATCAAGACCGCCTCGGCGCAGGCACAATTCAAGACATGGGCGCATGACAGCATCTATGCTTTTCTGACTGACCACGGGTACAGCCACGACACTGCTGCGGATGTTGCGGGATGGGCGGACCTCGCTTCGGTTGGCGAGGAATATGAACTTGACGGTGCCGCAATCATTATCGTCGATTAACGAAGTACCTGACCTATCGGGCCTACGGGGAGAAAGGACACGATATGGATTACAACACTATGAACGCTACCGTCAAGGG
>CAVALS010000333.1:0-2174 GCA_963589385.1 Bacteroidaceae bacterium | reverse complement strand
ACCGGATGAAGATACGTGCGACGGGGGCGAGGCGAATGGCTGAGCGGTATCGATACGCTGGTTCAACGGTATCACATTGACCACATAGATTATTAACTTGCATTTCTAACAGTTAAGGAGACGGGTGCTTTCCAGCACACTCCTTCGATGATGCCTTCCGCTAGTTGCTATGCCGGTTTCAGCCAACAAAGAATGTGCCCGGGCGCTCAGGTTCACCGTTAGCGTTGGCAACATATGAGATGGGCCAGACCCTTGCCGCGCGCCGATTGCGCGAGAGGTGTCGGGCTCCATGTTTATTCCACCTGCTTGTTATCAACCAGCTTCGTTCAACGTCAGACATTCAAGATGTCAGACGTCGAACCTGCGCCAAAGACGCAGCTGGGGCTACTAGTTGCCTACAATCGCTCGCGAAGCTCACCTGTTCGTGCGTGAATGTCTGACAGCTCCGTCAGACATTGTCGGACATTTGATTGTTCGACAAATGCGCACGTGGTCGCGTTCGCAAAGATAACTGAACGGTCGATGGGTGCGTTGAGACCGGAGCAAACGGCGGATGCCAGAAAAATGGCCTCACAGAATCGCACCCATGCTTGATAAAATTGACCGCCCGGGCGCAAATACCCGGGCGGTCAATTCATCCCCTCGTTCGCGATCCTGTTGGGTTTTGGGGCTTTGACATATTGTTGACGGATGGATCAGCCGTACAGCTTGATCTCCCGGGTTCCATGTGGTCGTCCCCCAATAAGACGTCCCTGATGTAGCTCTGCGGCAGGAACTCGACGGGCAGCACTGGGTCGTCGACGTAGCCGGGCACGGGGAGTAGGCGTGGCCTTTGGATATAGCGTGGCCGCCTGCCGGCGGTCGGACTGCCACTTCAGCCAAAAGCTCAGGCGCGCGCATTAAAATAATGAATATATCGCTTGATGGGCTTTTGGCCAAGCATGAACATCGCAGGTAAATCCGTGTACCAAAAATTGGTACACGGATTTACCTGCGATTTGTTGAAAGCTCTGACATGCGCTGTCGACTTCATTAAAATCGATTGCCGATCAAGTCTTCCTATATATGCGAGCCCCAAGAAACTGCGCTGTGAAGCTGAGTCCTCTATCGATCGGCCCGGTGCACCGGGCCGCTGTCCTCGAGCCGGCATCAGCTTGCCGGTCTCAAAACGTATGCCGTCCGGTACGACCAACAGTCGAGTCTTGCGCCCAGTTCGAGCAGCGCCAAAACCCCGTGCCGGAACCCACGCAGCCGATGGCAGGGGAATTCAGCCGCGGCCATCGAGGAGCCGACCCAGGGACGGCGCCCCCAGTCCTCGAAAGATTTCCACCGCCCCCTACAGGCCTGGATTGATTTAACAGTTGATTTAATCCGGCTGAACAAGCCGAGCATGGGCCGGTTGACAAAATGTAAGGTAAAAAAGCAGATACGACCGTACGCCGGTGCGGGGTTCGGGTGATGTGATAGAAAGTAATACACGTATTACATCTAACCGGGAGGTGCATCATGGCAACCGCCACCGCAGCCCTGAGAACCCCCGAGGACCTCGCGAACAGGTACGACCGCCTGGCGAAGTCGACGGGCCGCACGAAAACCTTCTACATGACGGAGGCGCTTGCCGCAGAGATAGGCAGGCTCGAATACGAGTACGGCCTCATGAATTATCCGGGAAGCGTTTGGTTGCGAGGTATGCCAGTGTGCGGGGCCTGATTCGTCAGGCCCCGCACAGGGGGACCGCGATGGTGGCCACCGCGCCGCCCGAGGGGCTGTTGGCGAGCGAGACGGAGCCCCCGTGGGCGCTCGCGGCCTCGGAGGCGACGTGGAGGCCGAGCCCGTAGTGGCGGCCTCCGTCGCGCGAGGAGCGGGATGAGTCGTCTGTGAAGAGGCGCTCGCAGCCGCGTTCGAGGGCGGCGGGAGAGAAGCCCGGCCCGTCGTCGGACACCTCGATGACGAGGTGTCCGCCCGCGACGTCGCAGGAGACCGCCACGCGCGAGCGCGCGTGCTCGGCGGCGTTGGCCACGAGGTTCGCGGCGGCTCGCGCCAGGGCGGTTCGGTCGAGCGGGGCTTCGGGCGCGCCCGCGACAGCGGGGCCCGTGGCCGTGTCGAGCGTCACGCCTCGCGCCCGGGCGATCTGGGCGGCGGGGCCTGCGCACTCGTCAGCGAGTACCTGCCGC
>CAVALS010000332.1:0-2174 GCA_963589385.1 Bacteroidaceae bacterium | reverse complement strand
TTGGCGCGGAATAGGATGCTTGCCAGGCTCACGGAGGCGGCTGAACTAGGCGTGCTGCTTGTGACGCACGACAATGCCGAGCTCATGTGGCTGCGGCGTCATGTGGGGACCGATGACATTGCGGAGCCCGAGCCGTATTTGTTCTGTTTTCAACATGATTGGGATGCGTTGACACCGGCGGAGCGAGCGCTGCGGACCATCAAAGGGCTTGCGGAGTTTCATCCGGACTGGGCGTTTTGGGGTTACGACGCGGCCCTTTTGTGGGGTCTGGAGGTGCCGAATGATCTGCTTGGGCCGCGATTTCTTGTTAAGACGGGTTGTTCGGTGCCTCTGAGTGCAGGATGCCGGCTGTTGCGTCCGCAGGCGGCGGGTGCGCTTGAACAAGTCGACGGCGTGCGGGTGACGCCGTTTTGGCGCACAGTAGAGGATTGCCTACAGCGCGCGCCGTTTTCGTATGGCCTGGCGATTGCCGATTCTGCATTGCGAGCAAAGGGCGTATCGCGCGATGACCTGTGCGAGTGTCTCCGCTCCGATTGCGAGGGCAGGCGAGGGTATCGCAGGGCGCAGGTGATCGCGTCGTATGCGGACGGGCTGTCCGAGAATGGCGGTGAGTCTCGCTTTCGGGCGTTCTTTATTGCATACGGTTTTCCGGTGCCAGGGTTGCAGGTGGAGTTTCGTGACCCGCTCGATCCGAATCAGGTATTTCGAGTCGACTATTTCTGGAGGCTCGAGGACGGGACGTGCGTGATTGGCGAGCTCGATGGAAAGGGAAAGTATACCCTGCAGGATGGTGGGGATCGGGAATCGGTCGACCCATTCGTGGCGGAACGTCAGCGGGAGTCCCATCTGACGATGCTCGGACATAAGGTGCTGAGGTTTACGTTTGATGAACTCAAGAATCCGGGGAAGCTGGCTGAAAAGATGAGACTGGCGGACATTCCGCAGCGGGCCGATTTGGCTGAGCAATGGAGGCGGCAGTGGTATGGGCGCTGAGGGGTGCAACTGACGCGGATGTGGTTGTTCCTGCCGAGTTTGTCTCAATCTGTAACAACAAGGGGCCGTTTGGCCTCGTAGCTGTTACAGATCGAGACAGAAGGTTGGCTACCGCTAAAAGATCTCGATCTGTAACATCTAGAGGCCGAAAACCTGTCTACTTGTTACAGATTTAGACGTTTGACGACAGGGCTGGAGAATATCTCGATCTGTAACACTTGGAAGGTTAAAGACGGTCTATCTGTTACAGATCAAGACATTTCCCGGATGTCGCTGGGGTGGGACTGCAGTGCATTCCATTCCCCGCATCTCCTCCTTTCTCCGTTAACCGATATGTCTGCAGCAATCCTGCCGTGCTGGGTAATAATGGACAAATGTTCAAGTTAATCGTGAGGGAGGAGCTCGATATGGCGACTGCCGATCGTCCCACGTTGTTTATCAATGCGACCGTTCTGGATGGTTCGGAACATATGGAGCCGCAGCCCGATATGGCCGTGGCCGTCGAGCGTGGCATCATCACCTGGATGGGACCGAGTGCTGTGGCGCAGGCGCCTGCAGGTGCCGAGGTCATCGACCTGGCAGGGGCGTATCTCATGCCGGGCCTCATCAACATGCACGTGCATCTGTGCGGTTCGGGCAAGCCAGTCTCAGCGGGCGATGCGGGCGCGCTGATGAAGAAGCTCGACAATCCCGTGGGCCGCACCATCGTTCGCCACATCCTCAGGGGCAGCGCCCAACAGCAGCTGGCAAGCGGCGTGACCACGGTGCGCGGCGCGGGCGACCCGCTGTTTGCCGACATTGCCGTGCGCGATGCCATCGATGCCGGCAAGTATCAGGGTCCGCGCCTGGTAGCGCCGGGAACGGGCGTCACGGTGCCGGGCGGCCATGGCGCGGGCTTGTTCGCCCAGGTGGCCAACAGCCCCGTCGAGGCAGCCGAGCAGGTGCGAGACCTGTATGCGCGCGGCGCCGACGTCATTAAGCTGTTCGTAACGGGCGGTGTGTTCGATGCGACCGAGGTGGGCGAGCCGGGCGTGCTGCGTATGCCGGTGGAGGTTGCCGCGGCGGCGTGCAAGGCGGCGCACGAGGTGGGTCTGCCGGTTATGGCTCATGTCGAGAGCACCGAGGGCGTGAAGGCCGCACTTGAGGCCGGGGTCGACACGATCGAGCACGGTGCCCCGATG
>CAVALS010000331.1:0-2180 GCA_963589385.1 Bacteroidaceae bacterium | reverse complement strand
GTACGTCCTTTACGACCGATGATGTCGATGCCCTGCGCGAGGCGCTTGCCGCCGATGGCCGCTTTGCCGGTATTCCCTGGGTTGTCGTCTCGATGGGCGCTGCCGGTTCGGTGGGTTTCCATGAGGGTCGCGCGTTCCGCGCCAAGACGCCCGCGATTGCGGCTGTGAATGCGACGGGTTCCGGCGACTCGACCATCGCCGGCTTTGCGCATGCGATTGCTGCTGGTGCCGACGACGTCACGGTGCTCAAGACCGCCAATACCTGCGGCAAGCTCAACGCCATGGATCCCAAGACCGGCCACCTGGTCATGGATCGCTGGGACGAGGTCTACAACAGCGTTGAAGTAACGGAGCTTTAGGGTTACGCGGTTTTACCAAACGCCGTAACCAACCGACGCTGCGCGGGCCGCATTTGGACAATCTGACGTTCAACTTCAAGGGCGCGACCAGAAGGTCAGCGCCCTTTCGTTTCACGTCACCTTGTCTCAAATGCGGCCCGCTCGCTGCCGTTGCCAAGACATCGGCGTTGCCTTGCTTCGGGAATGCGGCAGATAGGGACGTTCCTTTTTTGCCGGCAGTTTGGGACATTCCTTACGGGGCACCCCCTCCACAGCGCCTATGCCAGCTTGTCGATTTGCCCAATCTCCCAGAGCGGAATGTTGACGAGCGTGCCCTCGTCTCTATATGCCGCTAACGATGTTCTCACGCAGCGCTCGAGCTTGAACTTCTCGCAGGCAATCCTCAGGCTCTTTGCTTTGAGATTCTCTGCCGCCTTGACCTCGAGCGGAAGCACGGTCCCCGCATGGTCGATGGCAAAGTCAGTCTCTGCATTGCCGGAGGAGGATGACCAATACGCGGGAGTTTTGCCTTGGAGCAAAAGCTCCTGTGCGACGTATTGCTCGGTCAGCGAGCCTTTGAACTCCGTAAAAACAGCGGGCCCGTTCAGAACAATGGCTGGCGAGAGGCCGGAGAGTGCTCCGAGGATGCCGGTGTCGATACAGAACAGCTTGAAGCCCGAGAGATCCTCGTAGCTTGTGAGTGGTGCTCTTAGGGCGGAAACACGTGGTACCTTATGAACGATTCCATAGTCCATGAGCCACTGGAGGCTTTCCTCAAAATCGCGTGCGCGCGCCCCGGGACGGAGCGCACCGTAGACGAACTTCTTGTTTTCCTTTGCGAGCTGGCCGGGAAGGGATTTCCAAACCAGCCTCATGCGCTCGACGATGCGGGCTGGCGCATGCTTGCCAAAATCGGATTCGTAAGCCTCGATGATTTGCTGCTGAAGCCTGCGGGCCTCGATGAAATCGTGGGAGGCGGCGAAAGCGGAGACAACTTCTGGCATGCCACCGACAACGAGGTATTCCTTGAGCAGGCGCTCGAGCTTTTCGGAAACGTTTGCCAGCAGGTCCATGTCTGCGGCAAGGATGGCATCTGCGAGCGGATCGCCATCGACGGCACGAACGAACTCGACAAACCCCATGGGGCGCATGGTAAGCTGGTCAATCTTGCCGACGGGGAACGACTCGTTTTCGCGTCGGAGCGCGAGCCCCATATAGGAGCCGGCTGCCACGATATGGTATTCCGGCGCCAGCTCGTTGAAGTATTTGAGCGAGGTGATGCCACGCGGCGCCTCTTGGATTTCGTCGAAGATGATGAGCGTGTCTGTCGGCGTTATGGTCTGGCCGCGCAGGAGCTCTATCTGGGAGATGATGCGTTTGGGGTCAAGGCTTCCGTCGAACAGCGAACGTACGCCCGGTTCGAGCATAAAGTCAAAGCGGATGACGTTTTGATACTGCTGGCCTGCGAATTCGTTAAGAAGCCAGGTTTTTCCCGTCTGGCGGGCCCCCTTAAGCAGGAGGGGCTTGCGGTTTGCCCTAGATTTCCAAGCGATGAGTTCGTCCATTAGCTGTCGCTGCATACTGCCTCCTAACGATCATGGTTAGTATAAGACCGTTTTGGTCTTTCCATCGAAAAATGTGGGAGTAAACCACGTTTTTCCATCGAATAATGTGGGGGTTTAGGTCGGCACCTGGGGACGTTCCTTCTCTGCCAGCAGTTTGGAACACTCCTTGTTTTGGTGCAAATTAGCTACCCTTGCATCAGAAAACGGCACCCGTCGGCGATGTTGAACTGCCTCCCATTTCTTGGACACGAGAAATGGGAGGCTTTTTATGCGTGTC
>CAVALS010000330.1:0-2186 GCA_963589385.1 Bacteroidaceae bacterium | reverse complement strand
CATCGGCACAAGCCTTCAGCTTGTCGAAGGAGTTGATGTCCTCGGCCTTGTAGCCAGCCTTCTCGAGCAGCTGCTTGTTGTAAATAATGCCGAAGCTCTCCTGAACCCAGTCGATGCACACATCCTTGCCGTCGGACTGCAGAGCCAGGGAGTCATCAATGAGCTCACCGCGGAGCTTGGTATCGGACAGGTCGGCGCAGTAATCCTTCCAGTTCTTAAGACCGGTGGGGCCGTTGACCTGGAACAGGGTCGGAGCGGAGCTCTTGGACATCTCGGACTTAAGCTTCTCCTCGTAGGTGTTGGAAGCGGCGGTCACGATCTTGACCTCGACGCCCTTCTCCTTCTTATAAGCCTTGGCGATCTCCTTCCACTCCTTGTCGACCTCGGGCTTGAATTGGAGGAAGTAGACCTCGGCAGCGTCACCAGAAGCAGAGGAGCCGGAGCCGGCAGAACCACCGCAACCCACGAGGCCCAGACCAAGAACTGCAGCCGCGGAACCAGCAAAGCCCAGGAACTGCCTTCTGCTCATTTCGTTCTTCATTACAATCCACCCTTTCACACCGTGGCGGCACCCTTTGCCGCCGCCTTCGGAGATTGGCTCGGGGACTTTGCCCCTTTTGCTGATTTGAACGATACGCTATTTGGCTAGTTGTTTGAACAAGTATTACTAGAGCGGTAGAAAAACTTCGGTGAACGGTAATTTCAACTTGATACTTGACAAGTTTTGTATAAACAATTATTTGTTATCGAATGCAGAGAAAACGCCCGGTCAAGCCGATGTACCGTCGGTTTGACCGGGCGTTTTCTCTTTGAGGCCATGAGTCTCGTCAGGCTGCGAGCTAGCCGGCTATCGCTTGGAATTGACGCGGTAATGGAAGATCTCGGGGTGTGTGCGAGTGTGCGTCACCTCAAACAAGATGCCATCCGAGGTGTACGACTGACTCTCCATGACGGCAACGCAGTTGTATTTGCCGAGGTCAAGATAGCTGCAGTCCTCATCGTTGGCGAGCTCGACACTCACCGTACGACGGCTCGCCATCACTTTGACACCGCGCTTGTGCTCCAGATAGCCGTAAATAGAATCTGCCGCGATCTCGGGAGTCAGGCCCTTGGCGATCGACTCCAGAAAATAGCCGTGGTCCACCTGGCGAGCGCTACCGTTAAGGCTACGGACGCGCACCACGCGAATCAACTCCTCGCCCACCTTAAAGCCCAAGTGACGAGAGAGTTGCTCGGTGCAGACCAGATGTTCAAAAGACTTAACGTCCGTCGATGCAACGGCATTGTTGCGCTTTGCAAACTCGCCAAACGACTCAACCTCTTCGAGTGCGCCCAACATGTCGGTTTCGCCCTTAAGCCAAATAACGCGCACGCCCTTGCCGTGTATGGGCTGCACAAACATCCCGTCGGCCAGCATACCCAAGGCGCGACGGACGGTATTGCGAGTGCATCCGAACTCCGCGGTCAGCTCGGCTTCGGTTGGCAGCATCTCCTGAAACGCATAGGTCCCATTAATGATGCGCGAGCGTATTTCTCGGTAGATTCCTTCGTATATCGCTTTTGGCATTGTTTCACCTCTACATTATTCATTTCCGGCTAGGCACGATAGCATTTCTTAAAGTTGTTTAAACCGAATATCGGTAAAGCGACAGGATTTAACCGTTGACGGTTTCTGTCATGTCCAAATCGGTTTCGCTCAAAACTGCCGGTACGACAATCGTCTGGTCCTCTACAATGAATCCATTGTTTAAACGTTTCCCCACGCGCAACGCGCCTCGATATTCGGAAGGCAGAACATGCTGCAAAAAATCCAACGCTTTGGCGGGGCAATGTTCGCGCCCGCCATGCTGTTTTCTATATCAGGCCTCATGGTCGGCGTCTCCGCTCTCGCAACGACTGCGGACATCGTCGGCGATCTCGCCGTATACGGAACCCCTTGGTACGTTTTTTGGACCATCATCCAGCACGGCTCGTGGACGGTCTTTAAACGCCTCCCGCTCCTTTTTGCCGTAGCGCTGCCCATCGGTCTTGCCCAAAAACAACCGGCTCGTTGCTGTCTCGAGGCTCTCGTCGCCTATTTTGCCTACTGCTTCTTTTTGAGCGAGATCATTAAGCTGAGCGGAGACAACCTTGGACTTGAGTACCCGTCATCTTTGACCTCCGCCAGCGGTATCACCGTCATCGAC
>CAVALS010000329.1:0-2187 GCA_963589385.1 Bacteroidaceae bacterium | reverse complement strand
GAATGCCATATTTTTGCGCGAGCTTTTGCAGATCGGGCCACCAGACCTTGGTGTAAAAATCCGCAATGGAAAGGCCGTAGTCACGCTTGATATAAGTACCATCGCCCGAGGGCACGGGGCTAGGAAAGTCGTCCAAATAGAACACGGCGCTGTTGATGACCGGATAGGCCGTAGCATCGCCCAGCAGACTGATCGCCGCGGCGAAAAAGCCGCGCATGACCTTGTCGTAGATACCGATATTGCACACCACGGTGCGCCCGCTACCGCAGTCATTAGACCAAATGAGCGGGGCGCCCGCATCGCCAGTCTTAGCCCACTCACGCGCCGTCTCGCGCAGCGATACTGAAAGCGACGAATCAAAGGGGTCCGAGAGCTCGTAGCGCTCTCCCCCGCCCAGCATAAAGTCCTCACTCGGCACAATGCTTTCGGCTTTTACATAGTCATATCCGGCCGATTCAATGCCAAGCTTGGAGGCAATCACTTGCAGATAGCTCGAGTTATCCGGCGGCATGGCGAGCATAAGCGAACCGCCGGCACTCACCCAACTCATAATGTCGCTCAGGTGCGTACCGAGCCCATCGAGCGACGGCATGAGCAAAATCACGCGATCGAAGGAGGTCAGCGAGGGAATGGCATCCGCACCATCCAGGGCAAGATCCACGTCGCGATGGGCGATCTTCATGTCCAGCAAAATCTGGTCGAACTGGTCTTTGACGTCGTCGACGCCATCTTGGTCCGAGTCTGAAATGACCAGGCACGTGGGCTTTTGGCCAAAGATTGCCGAGGAGGCCGGCACCGCGTCGTTGGCGGCAAGCATCCCCAGCCTATGCTGGCCCGCACTGTACTGCACGCCGGCACGCTCCACCAGCAGCACGGCGGCCATGGCAATAAAGACCGCCCACACCACGAGGAGTCCCATCCAACGAAAGCGGCCCACACGGTCTCGGATATGTTGCGCCACGCTCATCGGGCCTCCTCCCCATCGCGCCAAAACGCCAACTTTTCGCGGTTGTCGGCGCTCAAATACACATGTTGCTTGTCAATCGCATCGATCACACAGTGGACCTCGTCACCGTCGCGGCGCATCACGGCCAGGCGCAGGCAAAGCATCCAAACCTCCTGCTCCTCGGGCACGTCGAGTACCAGCTGGTCGGTCACGGCCTGCGCCTCGTCGATCTGTCCGACATCGGCCAGCGCCGTCGCGTATCGAATGCGCAGCTCAAGGGTATCCTCGCGCTCGCAGCGACGCGCAAGCAGGCGCGCGTACTGTTGGCGCTGAATCTGAGCAACGCGCCCCTCAGCCAAGCCCGAGCCCAAGTATTCACCAAGAAAATCACAGTATTCGTTGAGGTTTTGCGCGCTCGGGTCCGTCTTAAAGGCACGCTCCAGCTGCTGCAGTTTAAGGTCGGACTCCTTGGAGATCTGCGCCACCGCCGTCGCGGCATAGTGCGCCACCTCAACGTCGTCGTTAAGCTTAGCCGCCTGCAGCTGCGCCAGGTACGCGTCGGGCTCCTCGGTGAGCATGGAGAGCATTAGGCGGCGCCGGTATGCCGGGTCGTTGACGATAAGCGCCTCCTCGAGCGGCACTACGCCTGCATCGTCCTCACCGCTCGGTACCGACATACTACGATGCAGGTCGTCGTTGAAGCGCAGCGACTCCAGCGCAGACTCTTTCAGCCACTCGCCAAGCACCGCGCTGCGCACCGATAGCAAAACCACCAGCAACGGGCCCCACAGCGGCACCAGCACTATTACAGCCAGCATGTGCCCGCGCACCGGCAGCAGGCCCAGCTTCATGAGCGTCCACAGCATCAGGCAAACCAGCGAATGAATCAGCAGCAAGACGGCAGCAACGACAAGCGAGATCAAGCGGCACCCCCCTCACCGTCACCGGTGTAAGCGATGCGCTGCAGCAGCGCCACGATGCCCTCGCCGTCGACGGGCTCCACCGCAATATGCTTTGCGCTCAGGCGCTTACGGATAATGGGAAGATCGCACGCCTTTGCCTGGCGCATAAGCAGGTAGAGCACGTTGCCGTCGACCAAGCCCGCCGCGTCGCTCTCGCGGATTGCCGACCCAATTGCGCCCACCAGCTCGCCGACAGGCTCCATGCCCGGTACCACGCGCAGGAGCAAAAAACTCCCCATCTTCCCGTCTGCCAGCACCTGTTCGGCCGCGAGCTCTTGG
>CAVALS010000328.1:0-2201 GCA_963589385.1 Bacteroidaceae bacterium | reverse complement strand
TTTTCGCATATCTGTTATCCCCATAAGACTCCCCCCTTGACGCAGATAAAAAGCTCTGATAAACTGAAGGTGTTCAATAGAGGCTTGTCCCGGGGCAACGGGGCGGCCTCTGTTTCTTTTTCGATGGAATCGGTAGCGTCCGTGGCAGACATGGCTGCCGGCAATATACAGTCGCAGCGCTCATCAGGGTCGAGGTGTGCCCCGCAATCAGGGCAGACGCGATAGTACATAGGTCACTCTCCTTTCTCGTTTATATCTTCCAGCCCGAAATAATCGAGCCAAAATCGTTATCTGCGTTTTTCTATCGCGGCGTCTTCCGGGTAACGCCCCAGCCGCCGCAGCACAGATGTTGCACATCGGGGGCAATACGCCTGATTCAGAATGGGAATAAGCGTGATGCTTTTGAGCCCTCTCATGTCTTGCAGGCATTCGTCGCAAACCGGGATGGGGTTATGGGAATATTCAGACAGCTCCAGCCATGAGATATCCAGATATGCGGAGCCTCTTGGTGTGCGGTGGAATGTTGCCATGGGTACCTCCTATCCGGCAGCGGCGATACGCTTCCATAGAGGACAGGGCATCGTCATAACCTTGTAGCCAAGTGCTTCGAGCTCGGTGGAGCGGTCGTAGCTGTCCACGTCATGCGCCTGCCGGGTGATGGCATTGGCCAGACCATATAGCGACAGGTCGCCGCCGTTTATCAGATGCCCGAGTATGCCGGAGCTTTCCGCTTGATTTATCCCGAACTCCTTTGATGTGAGCTCGACCACAGTGGGGACGGCGGAAGCCTCTATACGGGCTTCGGTGGCAGCGCGCATCTTGTCTACCAATTTTGCGAACACCGCTTCGGTGACGGCGGCCTTTACCACGTCCTCTATCTTCATGAGGAACGCCTTGTCATCCGCTTCGATGGTCTCGTCCCGGTAGATGCTGTAATCAACGTTGTCAGCCTCGTTTGCACGACCAACATGGTATTTGCGTACGCCGCTGTCCTCCGCGATCATGCCATTGCTGCACACGAGCCGGTAGATAAGCGGACGGACGTTTACACTTCCCATCCCCACTTCCGAGTTGGATATGACCAACCCGGCCTGCACGACATCGCCCTTGGATATCTCTGCGGTTATTCGGTCGCTGACCACCTTGATGTACATGCGGCGATCAGTGAGCTCACAACTCTGCACCGACGCGCCCTTCATCGCCCCGATTATGGGCAGCACCGTTTCGGCGACCTCATAGTTGTCTATACAGCGGTATCGGTTAGAGAGAAACGCCCTGGCGGTGTCATCGAGCGTACGCACCATGCGCGTCTGAGGTGTTGTATCAAACCAGCTATTGACGTTGGCGACCAGCAGATCCGGGTTCTCGGTTCTCATCTTGTCGTAATACTTCGCGGGTATCCCGAGGGACTGGCCTATCTGCCTATGGGCTATGTCGTTGATGTGGAGGATGCCGCTGTGCAATAGCTCGTCCGCCGGGAAATGCAGGACGGGAGCATCGTCTTCCAGCCTCATGCTGAGTAGTGATGTGTCTATGAGATAGTCTTTCTTTGTTCGCGCCTGCCTGTCCAGTTCCATGGCAAGCTCCTGCAAGGTTCTTCCGTGTTTCATGTTGCCCTCCTGTGTGTTTAATCAATTGGTGAAATATGCTTTGGCAAAATATACTTGACCTGTTTGCCGGGGGCGTGGTGCAGTTCTCGATTATTACGCCCGTTATTGGCGTATAACTTGGTCATAATATACGCCATAATTAGGCGTAAGTCAACACTCAAAAGGAGTATTTATGTTTAATGACCGTCTTCGTTCTGCACGAATCTATCGAGGCTATACGTTGCAAAGAACCGCTGATGCAATCGGTGTTCCATTGCGTGCTCTTCAAAAGTATGAGAGCGGAGAAATTGAGCCAAACTTAAAGCTATTGGTTGATATGGCTACCTTTCTCGATGTGCCTACCGACTTTCTTCTTGGTCGGGACGATTATTTGAAAGCTCTCGGAGTGTACGTTGATGTACCAAAAGAAGGTCCTCCAAGGCGTCCCAAATTTCAAACGAACCGCCAATCTCCGCATACTCAATCTTCTGGTAATGCCGAAGAGTGATTCCTAACGCATCCGCTACCGCCTGCTGCGTCAGCCCCTTAGCTTTCCGTGCGGCTTGCAGCTTTTCTGTTTTGTCGCAACGCGGATGGTCAGTTCGCCCGTTC
>CAVALS010000327.1:0-2204 GCA_963589385.1 Bacteroidaceae bacterium | reverse complement strand
GGGACGATCAGCTCGTCGATATTGCTCTCGCACTTAGACATGAGCCTCCCCTCCCTCGCAGAAAAACGGAATGATCAGATCGTCAAAGTCCTGAATCTCCTCGTGGCCAAAGCCCTCAAAGAACTCGCGTCGCTTCTCACAGGCCAGATTGTTGTAGACCGCAAACTGCGTCGCCGGCGGACAGACGATATCGGCTGTGCCCGTGCCAAACAGCACGGGGCATTTGACCATGGGGGCAAAGTTCTTGGAATCGAAGTACGCCAGTTTGGCATAGGCCTCCTCAATACGAGTCGAGTCCTCGTCAAACCAACGCGACCAATAACGCAGGCCTTCATAAGCGATATCGTCGGCATCCAGATCCCAAACAAGGCGGAAATCCGACAGGAAGGGATAGAGGATGGCAGCGCGATTGATAAGCTCGCTATTAAGCGCGCAGGTCGCAATGCCCAAACCGCCGCCCTGCGATGCGCCGTTCACAAATACGCGGGAAAGATCGATGCCCTCGAGCTCGCGAACAATACGGCACAGAATGCGGATATCCTGGTGCAAGCGGACATAGTAGAGATTGGCCGGGTCGCCGTCGATACCGGCGACGATATGCCCAGCAACCGTCGTGCCCTCAAATCCACCAATATCCTCGGAGGGGCCACCCTGGCCAGGACAATCGAGAGCGATAAGTGCCATGCCCATGCCCGCAAACGACGCCTGCTCGAACCAGCTGCGGCTTGCACCCGGATACCCATGGAACTGAAGTACCAATGGCACAGGCTCGTCCGAGACGGGTTTAAGGTACTTGGCATGCAGGCGTGCACCGCACATGCCGGTATACCAGAGGTCGAAAAACCGACAGGTCGCGGAATCCGCAACCGAAGCCGCCTCAATCGCATAGTCGAGCTCGACGGCGTCGGCCTCGGCCATGCGGTCCTTCCAAAAGAGATCGAAATCCGATGGACGGGGCATAGCGCCTCGATATTCACCAAATTGCTGTTGTAGCTCCTGAGCACTTGGCATGGCTCGTGAACCCAGCCTTTCGAAATCGCAACGGAGGTGCGCCCGGTAAGAGAACCGGGCGCACGGGAGGGAAAGCGAGGCTACTCGCCGAGCTTGGGATGAAGCAGCGACGGCGCAGCGCCGAGCAGCATCTTGGTGTAGGGGTCCTGAGGATGCTGGAAGACCTGCTTGGCCTCGCCCTGCTCGACGATCTTGCCGCCATTCATAACGATGATGTCGTCAGAGATATAGCGGACCGTCTGGATGTCATGGCTAATGAACACCATGGCCAGGCCGAGCTCCTTCTTAAGGTCGGTCAGCAGGTTCAGAATCTGCGCGCGGACCGAAACGTCCAGAGCCGAGGTGGGCTCGTCGGCGATGATGGCATCGGGGTTCAGCGACAGGGCACGGGCAATTGCCACGCGCTGGCGCTGGCCGCCCGAAAGCTGGCCGGGAAGAACCTCGGCGGCGGAGCTGGGCAGGCCGGTGAGCTCCAAGAGCTCCTTGACGCGCTTCTCCTGCTCGGCCTCGGTACCCAGGTTGTGGACGCGCATGGGGTCGAGCAGTTGCTCGCGAACGACCATGCGGGGATTGAGCGCCGTGGCCGGGTTCTGGAACACGACCGAGATGACGCGACCCATGTGGCGACGGTCCTCGGCGGTACGTTTGGTAACGTCCTTGCCCTTAAAGTAGACCTTGCCGCTCGTGGGGGCCTGCAGGCCGCACATGACGTTGGCGGTGGTGGACTTTCCGCAACCAGACTCGCCGACGATGCCGATGGTCTGTCCGGGCATGAGCTTAATCGTTACACCCTGGACGGCGTGAACCAGGTTGGGGTGCAGAATCGAGCCGGTACGGGTCCTAAAGGTGACGTGGACGTCATCAAGGAAGATGATCGGCTCGACGCCGTTGACTGCGGTCTCGCTCATCTACATCACCTCCGCGTGAGGGGTCAAACCATTTGCCTTGAGCACCTCATCGGGGATGTCTGTCATTTCCTGTTATAGAAGAAAGAGGCGGTCTGACATAAGATCCAGCCGCCTCATCCTGTCATAAAGTCCTAAATCACATGCGGCTCACACGCCGTCTGCAGATCCGCTCCGCAGCCAGTCATGTGCTTTGCACGTTCCGGACTCCATTAGAAACTTAATTTATCCTCAAAATAGCTCTTTAACTCTGCGATCGGGATACGAACCTGCTCCATCGTGTGTCTG
>CAVALS010000326.1:0-2229 GCA_963589385.1 Bacteroidaceae bacterium | reverse complement strand
CCGAGCACCCTGCGCGACCGCGACCTCATCGAGCTCGACATGAGCGCGTTGGTCGCCGGCGCCAAGTACCGTGGTGAGTTCGAGGACCGCTTAAAGGCCGTGCTCAAAGAAGTGCAAAAATCCGAAGGTAAGGTCATCCTGTTCATCGATGAGCTGCACACCATTGTGGGCGCGGGTGCCACCGAGGGCTCCATGGACGCAGGCAACATCCTCAAGCCGGCGCTCGCCCGTGGCGACCTGCATGCGATCGGCGCGACCACGCTCGACGAATACCGCAAGTACATCGAGAAGGACGCGGCGCTCGCCCGTCGTTTCCAGACCGTTATGGTGAGCGAGCCTACCGTCGAGGACACCATCTCGATTCTGCGTGGCCTCAAGGAGAAGTACGAGATCTTCCACGGCGTGCACATCACCGATAGCGCGCTCGTGGCCGCCGCCGACCTCTCCGATCGCTATATCGCCGACCGCTTCCTGCCCGACAAGGCCATCGACCTGGTCGATGAGGCGGCAAGCCGCCTGCGCATGGAGCTCGACAGCATGCCGGTCGAGATTGACGCCACCACGCGTCAGCTCACCCAGCTGCAGATCGAGGAGCAGGCGCTCATGAAGGAGACCGACGACGCCTCCAAGGAGCGTCTGGAGGCCCTGCGCCAGGAGATTGCCGAGGTTCAGGAAAAGCTCAACGTGCAAAAGGCCGGCTGGCTCAACCAGAAGAACGCCATCGACCACGTGCAAGAGCTCAAGGGACAGCTCGACGAGGCCAAGAGCGAAGAGGAGCGCGCGACGCGCAATGGCGACCTGGGCCGTGCGTCCGAGCTGCGCTACTCCGTGATTCCGGGCCTGCAGCAGCAGATTCAGGATTCCGAGGCTGCGCTCGAGGCACAAAAGCAGCAGGACGGCGAGGGCCTCAACGAACAGGTGACCTCCGATGAGATCGCCGAGGTCGTGAGCGCCTGGACCGGCGTGCCTGTGTCCAAGATGATGCAGGGCGAGCTCGACAAGCTGAAGGGCTTGGAGGGTGAGCTGCATAAGCGCGTCATCGGCCAGGATGAGGCGGTCTCCGCTGTGGCCGCGGCCGTGCGCCGCAGCCGTGCGGGTCTCTCCGACCCGGACAAGCCCATCGGCAGCTTCTTCTTCCTGGGCCCCACCGGCGTGGGCAAGACCGAGCTCGCCAAGGCGCTTGCCGAGTGCCTGTTCGACGACGAGCGCGCACTCGTGCGTATCGACATGTCCGAGTACATGGAGAAGTTCAGCGTCCAGCGTCTGATCGGTGCGCCCCCGGGATACGTGGGTTACGACGAGGGCGGCCAGCTCACCGAGGCCGTGCGTCGTCGTCCGTACTCCGTGATCTTGCTCGACGAGATGGAGAAGGCTCATCCGGATGTCTTCAACGTGCTGCTGCAGGTGCTCGACGACGGCCGTCTGACCGATGGCCAGGGTCGCCAGGTGTCCTTCAAGAACACGATTATCATCATGACGTCTAACGTGGGCTCCAAGGCCATCGCCGATCTGTCCGGCAAGGACGAGGAGGAGATGCGCCATCAGGTCGACGCCGCCATGGCTCAGACCTTCCGCCCCGAGTTTCTCAACCGTATCGACGATATCGTGGTGTTCCATCCGCTCGGCATGGCGCAGATCGAGAAGATCGTCGACATCCAGCTTGCCGACGTCCGCGCACGCCTGGCCAAGGAGCGCATGACGCTTGCCATCACCCCGGCGGCCAAGCAGATGCTCGCCGTGGGCGGCCTGGACCCCGTGTTCGGTGCCCGTCCGCTCAAGCGCCTGGTCCAGCGCGAGGTCGTGGACGCCATCGCCGCCGCCATCATCGACGGCACGGTGCGCGAGGGCGATCAGGTGACGGTCGATGTCGACAAGGACGGCGGCTTTACCGTCGTGTGCGACAACACGCCGGCGGCCACCTACGAGGTTCCCGACGCCGAGTAGATTTTGGGCCATGCCTTAAAATCTGTCAGTCGTCTCTAAACGCCAAGGGCGGCGGATCCAATTGGGTCCGCCGCCCTTTTTCGTGCGACAATCGATGATGTTGAACACGATTGCATGGCAAGGAGATATGCAGATGAAAGCCGAGATCAAGACAAGCGCGCCGGCGACCGATGCCGCACCCAAGCCTGCGCCTAAGCCGGCGCCCAAGCCGCGCGACCCCTACATCCGTGCCGAGAACGAGGACGACGACGGCTACGATCCCTACAGCGATCGCCGCCCCGAGCG
>CAVALS010000325.1:0-2252 GCA_963589385.1 Bacteroidaceae bacterium | reverse complement strand
AGGTGTCATACTAAAGCCCCAAGATTCGCCAAAAGAGAGGGGCCTTGATGGCACAGAGCGCGAACATGGATGCGTCGGAGCTTGCACGCGATATCGCGGCCGGCCTAGCATCGGCAACGACGGCAACGGAGCGCGCGGCACTGGTGCCCGCAGAGCTTGTCGAGGCCATTCAACAACTAAAAACCCAACGTGACGCGGTGATCCTAGCGCACTATTACGTGGCGCCCGAGGTACAGGCCGTGGCTGATTACGTCGGCGACAGCTTTTACCTGGCAAAGCTTGCCAAGAGCCTGCCGCAGCAGACCATCGTGCTGTGCGGCGTGGAGTTTATGGGCGAGAGTGCCAAGCTGCTCAGCCCCACCAAGACCGTGCTGCTGCCCGAGCCGGGCGCGGACTGCCCCATGGCGCACATGGTCAAGCGTGAGACGGTCGACGCGGCGCGCGCCGAGTACGGTGACGACCTTGCCGTGGTCTGCTACGTCAACTCCACGGTCGAGATCAAGAGCTGGAGTGATGTGTGTGTCACCAGCTCCAACGCCGTCAAGATTGTGTCCGAGCTGCCGCAGCAGCATGTCCTGTTCATTCCCGACCAAAACCTGGGTCGCTTCGTAGCCGAGCAGGTGCCGCAAAAGCACGTCATCCTCAACAAGGGCTACTGCCCGCGCCACCACATCATCACCGTCGAGCAGATCGTTGACGCGACGGAGGCCCACCCCGACGCGCTCGTGCTGGCGCATCCCGAGTGCAAGGCCGACGTTCTGGCCGAGGCCGACTACATCGGCTCCACCGCCGACATCATCAAGTACGCCGAGGAGTCGGACGCGAGCGAGTTCATCATCGTGACGGTCCGCGGCGTGCTCTACGAGCTCGAGCGCCGCTGCGAGGGCGCCGGCAAAAAGTTCTATTTCCCTGCGGTGCAGCCCACCTGCGTCAACATGGATCTCATCACGCTCGAAAAGCTCGTGCGCTGCCTGGAGACGGGTGAGGGCGAGGTGCAGATCGGCGTGTCGGACGAGGCTGCCGACCAGGCCAAACTTACGCTCGACCGCATGCTCGAGTACGCAGCGCGCTAGAACAATGTGGCATGAGGGATGGTCCCTTATGTCACATTCAAGGGAGAGGATTCCTATGGAAACCAAGCAATACCCCGACATGGAGTGCGACGTCGTCATTGCCGGCTGCGGCGTAGCGGGCCTGTACGCGGCTCTCAACCTGCCGACGAGCACGCGCGTGATCATGCTCTCCAAGGGCGCTGTCGACGAGTGCGATTCGATGCTCGCACAGGGCGGCATCTGCGTGCTGCCCGAGGGCTCGGACTACGATGCCTTCTTTGAGGACACCATGCACGCCGGCCATTACGAGAACCGCCGCGAGAGCGTCGACATCATGATCCGCTCGAGCCGCTCGGTCATCAACGACTTGCTAGCGATGGGCGTGGATTTTGAGCGCAAGGCCGACGGCAGCCTCGACTTTACCCGCGAGGGCGCGCACAGCCGTCCGCGCATTGCCTTCCATGCCGATATCACCGGCAAGGAGATTACGACCAAGCTGCTCCAGGCCGTTCGCAAGCTGGATAACGTGCAGATTTTGGAGCACGTAGCCATGACCGATATCCTGACGGGCGAGCGTGACGGCGCCACGGTGTGTGCCGGTGTCGTCGCCGTTTCCGTGGACGAGGACAACTCGGTTCGCCCCGCCGACGAGCTGGCAAATGCCGCCGAGGGCGTGCATGCCGGTAAGCCGTTTAAGATCCATGCCCGCCATACGCTGTGGGCGACGGGTGGCATCGGCGGCGTGTACGATCACTCCACCAACTACCCGCAGCTCACCGGTGACGCCTGCTACATCGCTCAGGGGCATGGCATTAAGATGGAGCACCTGGACTACGTGCAGATCCACCCCACGGGCCTGTTTTCGCCGCAGCCGGGCCGCACCTTCCTGATCAGCGAGAGCTGCCGCGGCGAGGGCGCGATTCTGCTCAATGCCGCCGGCGAGCGCTTTACCGACGAGCTTCAGCCGCGCGACGTTGTCGCCGCCGCTATTCGCGAGCAGATGAAGCAGGACGGTACCGAGCACGAGTGGCTGAGCTTCGCCCCCGTCGAGCGCGATGTGGTGACCGGGCACTTTGCCAATATCCGCGCGCGCTGCCTGGAGGACGGCCGCGACATCCTGGACGAGCCCATCCCCGTCACGCCCACGCAACACTACTTTATGGGCGGCGTATGGGTCGACAAGGACGGCCGCACCTCGAT
>CAVALS010000324.1:0-2255 GCA_963589385.1 Bacteroidaceae bacterium | reverse complement strand
GGGTTCATAAACCCAAAGACCGAGACGCGGCTGACGGGGTTGACGGCAAGCAGGCGCGACCACAGCGAGTAGGCGACCGCGGAGATAAGCGCCATGTAGATGATGAGCACGATGGCGGGGACAATCGCCGTGGGGGAGAGCGCGCCACCCATCAAAAAGCCGATGGCGGTGAGGACCAGGCCGCCGACTAAAAACTGCCAGCCGGCAAGCAAAACACCGTCGTGCTTGCGCGAGAAGATGCCGATCAGGCAGGTCGAAAGAGCACCCGCGACAGTGGAGGCTAGGATAAAGCCCTCGCCATCGAGCCTGAAGCCAAAGGTGCCATCTGCGCCCGAAAGGTTGACGAGCGCGACGCCGGCAAAGCCCAGCGCACAGCCAAGCACCTTGGCCGTATTGAGCTTCTCGGTGTGAAATGCCAGGGCGGCAAAGAGGATTGCGAGGAAGTTGGCGCTGGCCTCGATGATGGAGCTCGACATGGCGCTGGCGCGCGAGAGGCCCAGATAGAAAAAGAAGTACTGCCCGATAGTCTGGAAGAGCGACAAGACAAAGATGGGCTTGATGTCGCGCGCTTGCGGTATGAGAGGGCGGCGTTGGGCCGCGCTCATCCCAACGATAACCAGGGCGCCGGCAAGCGTAAAGCGTAAACCTGCAAAGAGCAGCTGCGAAGCGCTGTCGTGCGCCGGGATACCAAAGAGTGCGTAGCCGATCTTGATGCAGGGAAAGGCCGATCCCCAGAGTGCACAGCAAACAAGACAGCCCAGGATGAGTCCGGGCAGGGTGGCGAGATGCGGCTTGCGGCTTTCCATGATGTCCTTCCTACATGCGCGAAGCAAAAAAGAACCCGCCACCGGATGTGTCGGTGGCGGGTGTTGTTACCCGAAGGGATTGTACCCGATGGGAAAGGTTTAAGCGAAGTAGGCCACGCCGCTCTCAAAGATCGGCATGAACTTATCGCCGGGGACATGCTCGGGCACGTTGCGGTACAGGTTGTCGCCGCGACGCTCGGCATGGCCCATCTTGCCCAGGACGCGGCCGTCGGGGCTCGTGATGCCCTCGATGGCGAGTGCGGAGCCGTTGGGGTTGACGGAGAGATCCATGCTGGGCTTGCCGTTCTCGCCCACGTACTGCGTGGCGACCTGGCCGTTGGCGATCAGCTGGGCGAGCACTTCGTCATTGGCGACAAAGCGGCCCTCGCCGTGGCTGATGGCGACGGTGTAGGGGTCGTCCAGGCTGCACTGCGACAGCCACGGGGACAAGTTGGACGAGATGCGGGTGCGCACCAGACGGCTCTGGTGGCGACCGATGGTGTTGAACGTCAACGTGGGCGCATCGGGCGTGGCGTCGACGATGTCGCCGTAGGGCACCAGGCCGAGCTTGACCAGGGCCTGGAAGCCGTTGCAGATGCCCAGCATCAGGCCGTCGCGGGCCTTGAGCAGGTCGCGGACTGCCTCGGTGACCTCGGGAGCGCGGAAGAACGCCGTGATGAACTTGGCGGAGCCGTCGGGCTCGTCGCCGCCCGAGAAGCCGCCGGGGATCATGACGATCTGGCTTGCACGGATGCGGCGGGCAAGCTCGTGGGTGCTCTCGGCGACGGCCTCGGGCGTGAGGTTGTTGATCACGAAGGTGTCGGCCTCGGCACCGGCGGCACGGAAGGCGCGGGCGCTGTCGTACTCGCAGTTGTTGCCGGGGAACACGGGGATGATCACGCGCGGGCGGGCGATCTTGGCGCCGCCGTACACGTGGATGTCCTTGGCGCGGAAGTCGATGGTCTCGACCTCGGGGGTCTCGTCGGCGCTGCGGTAGGCAAAGACGCCCTCGATGCCGCTCTCCCAGGCCTCCTGGAGCTCGGAGAGCTCGATGACTTCGGAGCCGGTGTCGATGACATAGCCCTCGACGGTGGTGCCCAGGGGCTCGACGACAACGCCGTCGGCGACCTCGGGCAGCTCGGCATCCTCGGCGAGCTCGACGATAAAGCTGCCGTAGAGCGGGGTGAAGAGGCTCTCCACGTCTACATCCTCGGCAAGCTCGATACCGATCTGGTTACCGACGCACATCTTAAAGAGGCTCTCGGCGCCGCAGCCGTAGCCGGGCGTGGAGATGGCCAGGGCGTTGCCGGTAGCAGTGAGCGCCTCGACGGCGTCAAACGCGGCGAGCAGCTGCTGAGCGTCGGGACGGTAGTCCTCGCCATAGGTGGCGGGGGCGATGCGGACGACGCGGTGCGTGAGGCCCTTGAACTCGGGCGAGACGGCGCGGGC
>CAVALS010000323.1:0-2264 GCA_963589385.1 Bacteroidaceae bacterium | reverse complement strand
TACTTCACTTAATTCAATAAAAGACAAGTAGTAATTTACAGCATTGATCCATGATTGATAGATTGCGTAATGGATATTGTTGGCAGTACAGCAGAGGAAAAAGAAGGTTGCTACGATAACTCTAGTAACTGTAAATTTTGCAAATGCAAAAATTGATATAAAGGTGAGTATAAAAAAGAATTCTTATCGGGTAGAGAGCGGGTTTGCACCTCGCTCCCTCCCACACCACCGGACGTGCCGTTCGGCATCCGGCGGTTTCTAAAGTTAGGTTGTGGATTCAGTGGTCAGGCCTTTGACAAGAGACTGTAAAGCCCCATTCGTCGAAAGACGCTGTTGGGGAATGCTTTGAGCATGTGAGGGGCGTTGGCGTTCCACCACGGGCCGCGTCCATTGACGGACGATTTCCATGCTTGTTCGCTTGGCAGTCCTCTGCGTCTCAACTCTCGTTCCCGAGTTTTGGGACGCTTCCATGCCCGCCAGACCAGTTTGCGCAGATGCCGGCGAATGTGAATGTCGATACGTTCGAAGATCTCTTTCCGATCGTCCAGCGTGTAATAGGTTCTCCATCCGCGCAGGATCATCGTCAAGGCTTTGATCGTTCCCAAGAGGGATCTTCCGCGGCCCCGACGCAGGATCGGCCTGAGCTTGTACATAAGTCGTGCAAAGCTCGCCTTAGCGACACGCGGCGCCCCTGACGTTCCCACGAACGTATATCCGAGAAATTTGGACTTCGAAGGACGAAAGAGGCCGCTCTTGCTGCGATTCACCCGCAGTTTGAGCGTTCCCTCTATGAACTTAATCGTCTTTTCCAGTACACGTTCCCCGGCCTGCCGAGAACTGACAAACAGGTTGCAGTCGTCAGCATATCTGCAGAAACTCAACCCTCGGCTCTCCAAGTGTTTGTCGAGCTCGTCGAGGACGATCAGCGACAGAATCGGGCTAAGGTTTGAGCCTTGCGGCGTACCTTCCTCTCGGGTCGAGACAAGACCGTTCTGCATGATGCCATTGCGTAAATAACGCCCAATTAGCTTCAGCAGGGCCTTGTCCTTGATCCGTTTAGCCAGGCGCGCCATTAAGCGGTCGTGGTTCACGGTGTCGAAGAACTTTTCCAAGTCCATCTCCACCACCCAGTTCTTTCCCTCCTTGATGTACCGAGAGGCCTGTTCGATCGCTTCGAGGGCGCTTCGGCCAGGGCGGAACCCGTAACTTGAGTTCGAGAAGTGGGGGTCATAGGCTTCGACAAGTATCTGAGCTATTGCCTGCTGTATCACGCGGTCCTGCACCGTCGGAATGCCGAGCATTCTCGTCCCTCCGTTCGGCTTGGGAATATCCACGCGACGCACCGGAGCCGGAATATAGCTTCCCGCCCTGATGTGTTCGGCAATGCTCCGCCAGTGTCTCCGATGGTGAGCTTCGTATTGGTCGACAGTCATGCCGTCAATGCCCGGAGCCCCCTTATTGGAAACCACCTGTTTGGTGGCTCGCAGGATGTTTCTCCCTGAGAGCACCTGATCCAGTGTGATCACTGAATATTTCCTCCTTGCTTTCGTCCGCCTTTCATTCGCCGCTTTGGTCTCTGCCCATTTGCGCCTCCCTCAGAGTCGGGACTTCCGGTCCTTTCTCCTCGGCGGCGAGGTACTCACCTGAGATCCCTGCTGTTCGCCTTCGGCCACCGACTTACGCGAGAGTGAACGGCCTACTCACACACTTTAGATTCGGTCCTTCGAGGTTCGGCCTCTACTACGACCTCGGCTGACTTCCCTGTCAACATCCCTCTGCCTTGCGGCATCGGTAGCCCTCGCGGGCATCGACAGGGATCTCCCCGGGTATCACACATGCGCTTCGCGCCCTACCTGTCGGATATACACATCGCCTTTCCGTGCCGCTACGGGGTTAACTGAATTTGGACAGCTCTCCCAGACCTTGTGCCTCATATCCGATTCCTGTTTGTCAGGCTGGCGGTTTGCTATCGGCTTCCTTCATCGATTCGTTGCCTCCTCGACTCTGCCGAGTTGCTAGTCCTTCCCGCGACCGGGCGGACAGTGGACTTTCACCACACAATCACACGTGCGCTGCCGGGCGCACCAAAAAAAAAGCGGTCCGAATCTTTAATCGAACCGCTTTCTATCACAGTCTTTTGCTGCAGCCTCAGAAGAGACTCAATAGTGCAATCGGATTCCCTTTGTAATTCCCATTCACAAAACAGGCATTCTCAAAAATTTCGAGTTTAGATTGGTAAACGCCGTCAATGAGCCGAAGATCAC
>CAVALS010000322.1:0-2298 GCA_963589385.1 Bacteroidaceae bacterium | reverse complement strand
CCACACGCCTGTGCCAGACCGGCAAAAATCTCCCGACCGGGACGTGTGTCGTCATGCTGCACAGGCAGCACGGCGTTGCGGTAGAACACGCGCGCATCGTTGGCGCCTGTCACCGTTCCCACGCCGCGGTCAGCCTCCAGATACGTCACGTCGGGCAGCACGAAATCAGAAGCACGCGCCGTCTCGGACCAGCGAATATCAATCGTCACGAGCAAGTCGAGCTGCTGCAAAATACCCAACCAAACCTGCGCATTACCATAGCCCGCACCGGGGTTACTGGCATAGACGATGAGCCCGCGTAGCTCACCGGCCAGAATCGACTGGCCGATGGTCGTGCACAGGCCGCGCACCGGATCAACGAGCGGATAGCGCTCGGACCCCAACTTAGGCTCACGCGGCATCGACGGCGTCGCAAAGCGTGCGGGATCAAGGTCGCCCAGCGCAAGCGGTGTGGGTGGATTAAGCGCTCCGCCCGCATGCCCAATACAGCCCAGCAGCACATCGACCATGCAGATAGCTCGCGCCGTCTGGGTACTGTTCGCATACGCGATACCGATGCCACCATGAAAGCCAGCGTCCACCACCGCAGCAGGCGCCGCGGCAGCCAAATCACGCGCCGTGGCGACAATCTCTGCGGCCGGAACGTCGCACATGGACTCGGCCCACTCGGGCGTCCAAGCACGGGCCGCCTGCGCCAGCTCGTCAAAGCCCGTGGTATAGCGGCTCACGAACTCGTGGTCGTACAGGTCCTCGGCAATCAACACATGGGCAATACCCAACAGCAGCGCCAGGTCGCAGCCCGGGCGCACGCGCAGCCAGCGGTCGGCAAGCGCAGCCGAGCCGCTGCGCCGGGGGTCGACCACGATAATCTTCGCCCCACGGCGACGGGCATCGTTGAGCGCATCAACGGCCCCCATCGTCGACGAATCGACGATGGAACGCCCCAGATACATGATGCAATCGGTATGCGCCAGGTCGGAGGCGGGACTATAGCCCAAGCTATGCTCCCAGCCGGTGAGACGACTTACCTCGCAGGCACCGTCAGCTCCGTACACGTTGGGCGAACCCAGCGCATGCATAAAGCGATACGCCCAGTAACGGTCGAACGAGGGCACGCCGAGCGTCATACCCAGCGCACGAGGCCCACACTCGTCAACAATCCCCAAAAGACGCTCGGCAATCTGAGCAAACGCCTCGTCCCACGAAATCGCATCGAACCCCGAGCCATCAGCTCGCCGACGCATGGGATGCACAATGCGATCGCGGTCGTCAAACGGCATTGCCAGGCGATGCCGTCCGCGGGCGCATAGGGCACGCGCCGCGCACGGATGCCCCGGTACCGGCAACTCGGCCACCACACGCCCATCCCCAACATGGGCCGCAAAGGCGCAATCGGCATAGCATCCCCCGCATGTGGTCACCACGGCGCGACCGTTACGCTCCACAGCAGATGCCATCTCGATTACCCCTTTCACCAGTCAAACACAACAGGCCAACAGTCCGACAACATGCCCCAGACCCAAAAAGCCTCCCGCACGGCAACGCCCCGCGGGAGGCCCAATGTCAAACAGACGGTACCTTACGCCTCGGACTTCTTGGCGTATATAAACCAGTAGCCGAGCGCGACCAGAACCGCACCGCCTACGATGTTGCCCAGCGTGGCAGCGGACAGGTTAAATGCAATGCCCGCAACGTTGAGCGCATCGGCGCCGACGACGTCGGCACCATAGCCGCACGCGTGCATCACGGCACCCATGGGCAAAAAGTACATGTTGGCGACGCAGTGCTCAAAACCGCAGGCCACAAAGGCAGCGATCGGCAGCAAAATGCCCACAACCTTATCGACCACGGTCTTGCCGGCGGTACCGATCCACACGGCAAGGCACACAAAGATGTTGCACAGGATGCCGCGGAAGAAGATCGTCACCCAGTCGATCGACACCTTGCCGGCGGCGACGCTCACCATGGAATTGGCAACCGCCTCGCCGTTGAGCTTGTAAATGCCGGCCATGTACACCAAAAAGACGATGAACAGGGCACCGGCAAAGTTACCAAGCCACACGACGAGCCATGCCTTAAGCATCTGAGCCAGGGTGATCTTTTTACTCTTGAGCGCGCAGACCATAAGAGAATTGCCGGTAAACAGCTCGGCGCCGCACACCAGCACGAGCACCAGGCCTAGGCAAAAGCACAGGCCGCCCACGACGCGCTGGGCACCCCAGCCCAGCGTGCTATCGCTCAAAAACACCGTAAAGAACAGGCCGCCGAAGGCGATGAACGCACCGGCGAACATTGCCA
>CAVALS010000321.1:0-2298 GCA_963589385.1 Bacteroidaceae bacterium | reverse complement strand
CGCATTCGCATTGAGCTCACGGGCATGACGCGCTACAACGGCACCTTCACGGCCAGCGACGCGCAGACACTCGCCGTACGCCTGCTCGATGGCGTTTGCGATGCCCTCGCAGATTAGGTAAACTAAACGAGTTGCTTTTGGGCAACACCACACATTGGGACGTAGTTCAACGGTAGAACTCCGGTTTTTGGTGCCGGCTGTTGGGGGTTCGAATCCCTCCGTCCCAGCCATTAAAATTGAGCGCCCTGAGCCCATAACGGCCCAGGGCGCTTTCTTGTGGGCATGTGGAGGGATTCGAACCCGCAAGGGTGCGAAGCCGAGGAAACGCGAAGGCGCCCCAAGCCCATTAGGACCAAGAGCGCCTTACATCTTGAAATATCAGCCCAATTCCGAAAAGCGAGCCGCATGCAACAACCAGGTAACCACAGGCCCCGGGAGAGCGGGGACACCGGCTTAGGTTTATCGCGAGTTCCGCACGAACAGGAGGCCACTTAATGTGGCCTCCGTCGTGAGCAGGACTGTAGAGCAGGAAACCTAAGCCGGTGTCCCCGCTCTCCCGGGGCCGAACGCCCTAGTTGTTGAGCATGCGGTCGAAGCTTCCCGAGTCGCCATCCCGATAGTCTGCGGTCATCAGAATCTCCTGCGGAATGCGCCCGCCCTCGCGCAGCACATTGCGGAACTGCACGCGCGTGACCATGGGCAGATCTTTGATCGTCGCTGCCAGGTTCTGCGGCACACCCTGGTTGGCAGCCGCGGGCTCGCACTCTCCGCCGGCCTTCACGCGACGCTTATGCTCGGCGAGCATGGCGCGATACATGCCGGCATGCAGGCGAATCTCAACCACATTGGCATTGCGAGTCTGCTCGACGATGCGCGCGCCCTCGCGATCGATATCGCCCACGTAGTAGACGTAGTTAAAGCGATAGCCAATCTCAGCCAGATAATCGTCCAGGGCATGCGAGACGCTCGCCTTGCAACCGCCGCCAAAAATCACGCCGCCCACCTTGATGCCAAAGAGCTTGGCGTGCTTGCGGCCACGCAGCAGCTTGACGATCTCGTCGTAGGTGTCCAGGTTCTCGACCATAATGAACGGCTTGTCGGCTCCCAGCGTAAAGAAGCCCGTAAAGTGCACGGGGCGATTGGGGGCGACCTTGATCGCCTGCATGCTGATGCCCTTTTCGGTCATACGCCTGATCAGGCGCTCACCGTGCTTGCCGTCAAAAGCCTTCTCGTCGTTAAAGATCTGGTAGGCACGCTGGCGGCGCGAGGCAACCGGCGTATCGGCACCTCGGTTCTGCTCGATCCAAGCCTGGATGATTGCGATTTCCTCGGCAATCTTGCGGTTGGACATCTCGTTGTGCTGAGTGCGCTGCGGAGCCTTTTTGCCGTCCTTGCCCTCGACCTTTACGATCTGTGTCTGCTGCTCCTTGATCTTGGAGAGCGCCATAGGCGTGGGGACAACCTTGAGCAGCTGCCTGCCTAAAACGCGGGCAAGGGCAAACGCCGAGACCTCGCCGTGGGCGGCCGACTCGGGCTGCTGGGCAGCAGTATCTACTGCGGCAGACTCCGGCTTCTTCTGAGACTTGCGCTTAGAATCGCCTTGGGAATTGCGCTCGCGCTTCGGCATAGACGCCTGCTTCTGCGGACGATCGGACTTGCTCTCCTTCGCCGGCTGGCGCTTAGGCTGCCCCGAAGAAACCTCGGCCTTCGCATCCTCGTTCTGCGGCGTGGTCTTCTCGGTTGCAGTCTCGGCATGGGAACTGCGGCCCCCACGATGGCGACGGCGGCGAGGCTTGCTCGACGCGCCCTGCTCCGTCTGCTCATCAGTAGGCTGCTGGCCCTTGGCCTCGGCATCAACCTCAAGCTGCGGCTCAACAGGCTTTTGCTCGCGAGCCACCGGCTCAACGGCCTTCTCGTCCTGGGTGGTCGAAACCGACTCGCCCTTCTCCTGACGCTTTACGGGATACGCACGTCCCGCAAAACCGCGGCCGGGACGACACGAACCCGGAGCCTTCTTGGCAGACTCCTCAACATCGTCTGCAACCTCAGAAGACTCTTCAACCTCACGCGCGGCATCCTGCTGTGCAGTCTTAAAGTGAGCACCGCGACGACGCTTGGGCTCTTGGGCCTCCACGGGCTTTTGCTCCCTCGCGGGCTTCTGCGACTCGGCAGCAACCTCGGTCTCAACAGCCTCGGCATCCGTCTCGCCCTTTCGAGCAACGGCGCGACGGAAGCGCTCCTGTTGGGCGCGGCGCTGCGCATCGCGCTTGCCACCCCCGCCAAAACCGCCGCGTCCTG
>CAVALS010000320.1:0-2301 GCA_963589385.1 Bacteroidaceae bacterium | reverse complement strand
CGGCGTTAAGCACGGCGAGCTCACCTGCGCCGCCACCAAGCAGAGCCTGGGGCTATAGCGGGATTTCCCGCAGCGCACCTGCCAAAAAGGGACAGGTTTGTTTTGGCAGGTTTAGCGTTTTACCTACCAAAATAAACCTGTCCCTTTTTGGTCGGTTTTGATGAGGAGTGTCGCATGCGGCATGTGCATATTCATGTAACGGGCATTGTGCAGGGCGTTGGCATGCGACCATTTGTGTATCGCGAGGCCATGGCGCATGGCATTTGCGGATGGGTGCTCAACGCGGGCGACGGCGTGCACATCGAGGCGCACGCTCCGGCCGATACGCTCGATGCTTTTGCTGCCGCGCTTTCTGAGCATGCGCCCGCGGCAGCCCGCGTAGAGCATGTCGAGGTTGCAGACCTGGCAGCCAACGGTTGGGACACCGCCAATGAACAGGGTTTTCGCATCGTAGCATCGCAGGATCAGACCGCGCACACCACGCTTATCTCACCCGATATCGCCACCTGCGATGATTGTCTGCGCGAGTTGTTCGACCCCGCCGACCGGCGCTATCACTACCCTTTTATCAACTGCACCAACTGCGGACCGCGCTTTACCATCATCCGATCGCTGCCGTATGACCGAGCGGCTACCTCGATGGACCGTTTCCCCATGTGCCCCGCCTGCGCCGCAGAGTATGCCGATCCACTCGACCGTCGCTTTCACGCACAGCCCGATGCCTGCTTTGATTGCGGGCCGCATATTACGTGGCGCGAGGCTGTGGACGGCGATGCGTGCGGGAATTCGTCCGCGGCACCGGCCGTCGGCACCACACGCGAGGCCAGCGACGCCATTATCGACCGCTGTGTTGAGCTACTGGCCAACGGCGGCATCGTCGCCATCAAGGGCCTGGGCGGATTCCACCTGGCCTGCGATGCCGCCAACGAACAAGCGGTGCGCGAGCTGCGCCGTCGCAAGCGTCGCAGCAACAAGCCACTTGCCGTCATGGTGCGCAGTCTTGCTGATACCGAGCGCCTGTGTCATATCGACGATGCTGAACGCGATCTGCTCGCTGGCAGTATCCGCCCCATCGTGCTGCTGCGCCGGCGTGCTGTTTGCGGGGGCGGCGGCGATTCTCCCGACGCCCTCGTACTCGCACCGTCTGTCGCGCACGACTTGCCCGAGCTCGGCGTCATGCTCCCCTATACGCCGCTTCAACATCTGTTGCTTGCCGCGGCTGAAGCCTGCGGTATGCACGCGCTCGTCATGACCAGCGGCAACCTGAGCGAAGAGCCCATCGAGACCGATGACGATCTTGCCTGGGAGCGCCTCGTTGCCGCCGGCATTGCCGACGCGCTGCTCGGCAACGACCGCACGATTCTCTCGCGCTACGACGACTCCGTGGTGCGCGTGGTCGACGGCGCCGTTATGCCCGTGCGCCGCGCTCGCGGATATGCACCCCAGCCGCTGCCGTTGCCGACGCTCAACGGCGCTCCGTCCTGCGTGCTCGCCTGCGGGCCACAACAAAAGGCCACGATTGCGCTCACGCGTGAAGGGACGAACGGCGAGGCAACCTGTTTTGTGTCGCAGCATATCGGCGATGTTGAAAACGGCGAGACCTTCGATGCCTGGAACGCCGCGCGCACGCGCTTGGAAGATCTCTTTGACTTGGCACCCGCCGCCTTGGCCTGCGATTTACACCCCAGCTATCTATCGGGCCAGTGGGCGCGCGAGCAGGCGCGAAAATGCAATCTGCCGCTCGTCGAGGTACAGCACCATCATGCGCATATCGCGAGCGCAATGGCCGAGGCTATCGCCGCGGGCCAGCTTACAACCGACGCGCGCGTCCTTGGCATCGCCTTTGACGGCACCGGCGCCGGCACCGATAGGACCATTTGGGGCGGCGAGTTTCTTGTTGCCAGCCTTGGCGGCTTTGAGCGCGCCGCGCATTTGCGCACCTGGGCGCTCCCCGGCGGGGCGGCCTCCGTGCGCGATGCCCGGCGCAATGCCTTTGCCCTGCTGAGCGAGCTCGGCCTGCTCGAGCACCCGGGTGCCGCGGGGCTATTGGGCACCCTCGACGAGCAGACGCGCAGCATCACGGCTACGATGATCGAGCGGAACATCAACAGCCCACGCACGAGCAGTATGGGGCGTCTCTTTGACGCCGCCGCTGCAGTTTTGGGCATTTGCGGGCAGGCAACCTACGAAGGCGAACCCGCCATCGAACTCGAAGCCGCCGCCTGGCGCGCGCTCGGCGGTAAGCCCGTTCGTCTCGACGGCAATCACACAGGCGTATTCATGCCTGCCGACAACTCCCCC
>CAVALS010000319.1:0-2301 GCA_963589385.1 Bacteroidaceae bacterium | reverse complement strand
CGGAGCTCGAGGGCGTCAAGGATGCCGATAAACTGGGCTTTCTCATGTTTGGCGGCCGCCCCTTCCAACTGGGCTGGTGCAACGGACACAACACGCAGCTCAACTGCCTGGAGTATCACCGCGCCAGCGAGTTTAACCTGGGCGCCCGCGATTTTATCCTGCTCGTGGCACATCGCTGGGAGATCGAGGACGGCAAGCTCGACACCGCGTGCGTCAAGGCGTTCCGCGTGCCGGCGGGCAAGGTTGTCGAGGTTTTCAACACCACGCTCCACTACACGCCGTGCATGGTCGACGACGGTGGCTTCCAGGTGATGGTGGCGCTTCCCGCCGGCACCAACGGCCCGCGCCCCGAGGCCGCGGCCGACATGCCCACGGCCGGCGACGCTTACTGCTATTGGAAGGCCGACAAGTGGGTTCTCTGCCATGCCGACAGCCCCAAGGCTGCCGAGGGCGGCTACGTAGGCCTCATCGGCAAGAACCTCGACATCGCCTGCGACTAGAATCTTCCATCTCGATCTGTAACATCTAGCGGGCTAAATCGTCTCTACCTGTTACAGATCGAGACAAACCGGGCCCAAGCCGCCACAAAGGTGCCTGTCCCCTTTGTGGCGGTTTGGGGCGGCGGTATCAGAAAGTGTCAGACGGGGGCGGCTGCCGGGCCGCCGTGTGCGAAAAGAAGTGTCGGCCTGCGTCGCTGTCGTTGGGCGAGGCCCTATTTGCGGGGATACTGAAACCACGACAAGCAGCGTATGAAAGGATCGATGCATGGCTTTTCGTAAAGACTTCCTGTGGGGCGGCGCGACGGCTGCTAACCAGTGCGAGGGCGCCTACAACGTGGACGGCCGCGGCCTTGCCAACGTGGACGTGGCTCCGCACGGCCCCGAGCGCTATGCGGTGGTCTCCGGCCAGCGTAAAATGCTCGACTTCGAGGACGGCTATTACTACCCCGCGCAGACCGGCATCGATTTCTACCACCACTACAAGGAGGACATCGCCCTCTTTGCCGAGATGGGCTTTAAGACCTTCCGCATGAGCCTGGCGTGGACCCGCATCTTCCCCAACGGCGACGAGACCGAGCCCAATGAGGCTGGCCTGGCCTTCTACGAGGACGTGTTCCGCGAGTGTCAGGCGCACGGCATCGAGCCGCTCGTGACCATCACGCACTTCGACTGCCCGATTCACCTCATCAAGGAGTATGGCGGCTGGCGCAACCGCAAGCTCATCGACTTCTACAAGAACCTCGCGATCACGATCTTCACCCGCTACAAGGGCCTGGTGAAGTACTGGCTTACCTTCAACGAGATCAATATGATTCTGCACCTGCCGTTTATGGGTGCCGGTCTGGTCTTTGAGGAGGGAGAGAACAAGGAGGCTGTCGAGTACCTGGCCGCCCACAACGAGCTCGTCGCCAGCGCTTGGGCAACCAAGATCGCTCACGAGATCGACCCTGAGGTCAAGATCGGCTGCATGCTCGCCGCAGGTAGCTACTACCCCTACAGCTGCCGTCCGGGCGATGTGCGCCAGGCGCAGCTCGATAACCAGGACAACTACTTCTTCGTCGACGTCCAGAGCCGCGGCTACTACCCGGCCTATGCCGTCAAGAAGCTCGAGCGCCTGGGCATCGATGTGGGCATGACGGACGAGGACCGCGAAATCCTGGCCGCCCACACCGTCGACTTCATCAGCTTTAGCTATTACAGCACCCGTTGCTCCGCCGGTGCCGATAACCCCGATGTCGAGCGCACCCAGGGCAACGCCTTCGCCGGCGCCAAGAACCCCTACCTGCAGGAGAGCCAGTGGGGCTGGGCCATCGATCCGCTGGGCTTCCGCATCACCCTTAACGACCTGTACGACCGTTATCAGAAGCCGCTGTTTGTGGTCGAGAACGGCCTGGGCGCCAAGGATGTTGTCGAGGAGGACGGCTCCATCAACGACGACTACCGCATCGACTACCTGCGCCAGCATATCGCCGCGATGCGTGATGCGGTGACCGAGGACGGCGTTGACCTGCTGGGCTACACCACCTGGGGCCCGATCGACCTGGTGTCTGCCGGCACAGGCGAGATGTCCAAGCGCTACGGCTTTATCTATGTCGACCGCGATGATGCGGGCAACGGCACCCTCAAGCGTTCCAAGAAGAAGAGCTTCGACTGGTACAAGAAGGTTATCGCCACCAACGGCGAAGATTTGGCCTAGGCTTTCCCGATAACCGTAGCCTCCTAACCAAGGCGCCCGGCGAGTATGTGCTCGCCGGGCGCCTTGCCGTCTGCGAATTTTGGGACATGCGGCCCGCTTTTTCGA
>CAVALS010000318.1:0-2304 GCA_963589385.1 Bacteroidaceae bacterium | reverse complement strand
ATAGTTGAGCTTGCTCGCGTCGACGAATGCGCCGTACGCTCCGCCCGTCTCCTTAGCGCGAGCTTTAGCGGTATCCCCTACCGCGAAGACACTCGTGTTGTCCTTGGTGTTAACGATGGACACAGCCGAAATCTCAACCGCACCGGCCTGTTTGACCTTGCTGGAAGTGGTCTTGTTCACCGTGTTGACGCCGGCAGTAGCCTCTACCTTAATGTACTTGCCCTCGAGGTCGTCGCCCACCACGAGCGAAGCGCCCGTCTGCCCCTCGATCTTGGTGAAGCCCGAGTACTGCGAGGCTGATGCGGACCAGGTATAGGTAACCTTGGCGTCGGCAGGGGCTTGCTGATAATAGCTTATGTACGGAGTCGCCGTCAGGGTATCGCCTATGCTCGGCGTGTCGCTACTCAGCTTGACGCTGTTAAGCTCCATCTGCCCGGCGCCCAGCACGGGGCCAGGGATGTCCTTGACGTTAATGCCCGAGTCGTACGCAGCGGGACCATAGTAGTCCTTGCCGTCTGTCGTAACCTTGCAGATGAAGTATTTGCCTTCCATCGCGGCGGTGACGGTGAGCGACTGCTCGTGGCCAACGACCTCGGTGTAGTCGGCAACGTTGCTGCTGGCCCTGGTCGTGCCGGCGAGCCAAGTGTAGGCCCAAGTGCCGGGATTGGCGACGGACTCAGTCAAAGTGCCGTACCAGTCGTCCTCGACCTCATCGTACATGTTTGCCCAGAGCGTATCGCCCGCGCTGAGCGCGCCAGACTTCGTGGAATACGAGTTGTCCTTATCCTTGGCGTCCTGGATGAAGACCTTAGCCTCACTGGAAAGCGTTGTGGCAGACGCAGCGGCAACGGCAATTACGTCGCCCTGATCCGAGGAAGCAGCAGCCACAGAGGTGGACGCTTCGGAGCTCACTTCTTCAGCATTCGAAGAATCGCCAGAAGGCACCTCATCGACAAGGGCGCCCGAAACGGTCAAAGCGTCGCCCGCAGCACCGGCATCGCCCGCAGCACCGGCATCACCCGCAACATCCGCGCCTTGCTCATCGGACGCGTGGTCCGTTCCAACTTGGGAATCGCCTGCATCCACATCGCCCGAAACTGCATCGGAGGAAGCAGCAAGCGCCGGCTGATCAGCAGCGGTACCCTCGGCGTTTTCGTTCGCGAAAGCCGCGCTCGGAGTAAGCGACGTCGCCATAGACACCGCGACAAGCACGGCAACCATGCGCTGCCAAAGAGCCTTTGTATATTGATGGGGGTTATTTTTGGCGACGCCGCTCGGGGGCGTGCCATCTGTCGCATCGCGACGGGTTGCGAGCGTTTCTCCGCGCGCAAAGAGTGGACCGAATCTCATCGGTACCTCGCTTCCAGGGCTCAGTGCGATGGATGAGTATTCCGACTTCGCCTCACTTGAACGGCCCACGTGCCCGCGGTTTTACTTGCAAGCCATTGCAGCATAAAACATGCGCATCATCACTATCGCATGCACGCTCTCTTACGCAACGGCCAACCCGCCCATCAGCGTATACGGTTCCTGGTAGAGCGCAGGACTCTCACCCGCATTCCCTCAAGCGTGCACGCTCTTCGCCCACGCCCGCATCGTGCCCGACGCAACCATCTTTGCCAATAACCCATGGATTCTACCATGACTCGTATATGCATGCGCAAAAGCACCCTCGAATGTGGCATAGTTCCGCAGTATCAAATCACACTTACGCTCACGCCTTCTGTTTTCCCAGGTCAAAAAGCCGGTAGCGCGGCCACATCCAAGCCCACTACGGCACAGCGCCAGAAAAGAGCCAAACATGCCACATTCGAGCCCCTTTTTATACAAAAACCTTGACCGGTCAACGTCCGACTGGGCCCCTTAACTCCAAAGGCCCATTCCGAAGGCGCGCCATCCAATATGCTTGTCCAGAGTATCCCCTATGCTCTGCGCGCCATCCAATCCCGAGAGTATCCCCTTCTAGACAAAAAAAGCCGCCCCACAAACGTGGAGCGGCTTTCTATAAAACCATGCGAAGTTTCAACCGGGCTTGGGTTCAACCATCCCAAGCCTTCGATCAAGAACGTGCTCGGCGCGAGATTTACTCAGCAGCCTCTTCGGTCGCGGGCTTCTCAGCCTTGGGAGCAGCAGCCTTCTTCTTGGGCTGACGCGGCTCGGGAGCCTGGATGGTCTCGTCGACCTCAACCTCAAAGCCCAGGTCGTGAGCAGCAGCCTTCATGGACAGGCTGATGCGACGACGGTCGGGGTTGATGTCCATAACCTTGACCTTGACGTCCTGGCCGACCTTGACGACCTGCGCCG
>CAVALS010000317.1:0-2304 GCA_963589385.1 Bacteroidaceae bacterium | reverse complement strand
CGCTCGGCGACAAGACAGCCCACTCGCGTGGCCGCGTCTCGCTCAACCCGCTCAACCATATCGACCCGTTCGGCACCATTCTCCTGCCGCTGCTGATGCTTGCCGCCGGCGGTCCGGTGTTCGCCTTTGCCAAACCCGTGCCCGTCTACCTCAACAACCTCAAGCACCCCAAACGCGACGAGGTTCTGGTGAGCGCAGCCGGCCCCGCATCGAACATCGCACTCGCGTGCCTGGCCGCGGCCCTCATGCACACAGCATATGGCAACCTCTACGCCAGCATGTCCTTTGCCGTGGCCTCCCAAATCATGAACTTCGGCGCCACCTTTATCGTAGTCAATCTGTCGCTCGCGTTCTTTAACCTCATCCCGATCCCGCCGCTCGACGGCTCGTCGATTATCGTGCCGTTCCTCAAAGGTAAGGCGCTCGCCAACTACTATCGCCTGCAGCAATACGCCATGCCCATCCTCATCCTGGTGCTGTACCTGCTGCCCATGTGGACCGGCATCGACGTAATCGGACGCTATTTCGACGTTACCGTGTATCCGTTGGCCGAGTGGCTGCTCAACTTCGCAATCGCCGGCATCTAAGGTAAACTTACAGGTCGATCGTGCAAAACGGTCGCAATATGCACCCAAACCGCGCCGCGAAGGCGCCGTCAAAGGAGGTCGAAGATGTCGTATCGCGTGTCGACGCAGGTCTACAGCGGACCGTTCGACCTGCTGCTGCAGCTGGTAACCCGCCAAAAAGTTGATATCGGCGCCATCTCGATCAGCGAGGTGGCCGAGCAATACCTTGCCGAGGCCGAACGCATCGAAGCGCTGGATCTAGACGTGGCGAGCGACTTTTTGCTGGTCGCGGCAACTCTTTTGGACATCAAGGCCGCCTCGCTGGTGCCCCAGGAAACCCCGCACAAGACCGACGACGATGACGAGGACGACGAAGACCTCGAGGAACTTAGCGCGCTCGACGGCGACGCCCTGCGCGAGGTCCTGATTCAGCGCCTGATTGCCTACAAGCAGTTTAAGGGCGCGGCGGCGGCTCTCGGCGCGCGCATGCAGGCCGAGAGCCGCATGCATCCGCGCGTGGCCGGCCCCGACCCCGAGTTTCTGGGCCTTATGCCCGACTACCTGGCCGGCATTACCCTGCGCGGCCTCGCCGTCATCTGCGCCGACTTGGACGGCAAGCGCCAGACCTTCCTGCTGGAAGCCGAGCACGTGGCACCGCATCGCGTGCCGCTCGACCTGACGGTGGCCTCGGTCGACCGCTTTACCATGGCGCACCAATCCTGCACCTTCCGCGAGCTGTTGGACGGCGATGCCACCACCGAACAGCTTGTCGTCACCTTCCTGGCCATGCTCGAGCTCGCCAAGCGCGGCTCGCTTACGCTGAGCCAGGACAAGATTTTTGGAACCATTCAAATCAACCGCGTCGAGGGCGCCGAGGCATACGTTCCCGGCGAGGGCCCCGAGCTCACCGAATAGGAGCGGCTACCATGTCAACCCTTTCCACGCTGGAGGCAAACAGCCTCAAAGGAGCCCTCGAGGCGCTACTGCTGGTGTCGAGCGACCCCGTGAGCGCACCCGCCCTGGCAGGTGCGCTGGATATCGCTCCGGGCGAGTGCGCATCGCTGTTGGCCGAGCTCAAAGTTGAGTACGAGGAGGCCAACCGCGGCTTTCAACTGCGCGAGGTCGCCGGTGGCTGGCGACTGTTTACGCACCCCGCCTACCACGATGTGGTCGAGGCCTATGTGCTGAGCTGGGACACGCAAAAACTGTCGCAGGCGGCGCTCGAGACCCTGGCCGTCATCGCCTATCACCAGCCCGTTACGCGCGAGGTGGTCAAGGGCATCCGCGGCGTCAACTCCGACGGCGTCATCGCGTCGCTCGTGGATAAGGGCCTGGTGCGAGAGCTCGGCCGCGACCCCGAGCGCGGTCAGGCCATCATCTACGGCACGACCAACGCCTTCTTGGAAAAGTTCGGCCTGCGCTCCACCCGCGACCTGCCCGATCTGGAGCAGTTTGCCCCCGACGAGCAGTCACGCCAGTTTATCCGCGAGCGCCTGAGCGGTCGCAGCATTCAGTCCACGCTCGAGGAGCAGGCCGATGACCTGGACGAAGAGCGCGAACTGCTCGATACCGATGTTGAAGATGTTGAGGCAGTCAAGGACTTGGAAACCCTGGTCGTCGACGAGACCTCGGAGGATTTGCATGACGAGGACTAACGAAGTAGGGGAGACGCGCGCCATGGGTAACGCAGTACCCGCCACCGACGCCCAGCCCGTCTATCCGCACACCATGCGCCTGC
>CAVALS010000316.1:0-2329 GCA_963589385.1 Bacteroidaceae bacterium | reverse complement strand
ATGTCATGCGGACTCCAAACCGGACCTGATGGTCCAACTTTTTGTCCGCAGTCCCTTGTGGTGGAATAGTTCCTGTTTTTGCTGCTGAAGGCTTTGAGCAGGAACTATTCCACCGCAACTTATGAGGGGGCGGGGGATGCGATAGTATTACGGGTGATATTCGACAAACCGTGGGCTTCATCCGAGGGCTTTATGGAACAGCACCAGCATTATCAGAGCCTGCAAGACCAGGCGTACAACGCACTGCGCTCCAAGATCATCTACGCCGAGCTCAAGCCCGGCACACGCCTTTCGGCGATTGGTCTGGAAAAAGAGACGGGAATCGGGCGCACGCCCATTCGCGAGTCCTTTGTGCGCCTGCGTGAGCAGGAGCTGGTGGAAACGCGTCCCAAAAGCGGCACCTATGTCTCGAAAATCAGCATGGAGCGTGCCGAGAACGCCTGTTTCTTGCGTGAGAAACTCGAGAGAAGCGTGCTTATTAAATGCTGTTCGGCCGCTACGCCCGAGCAGAAGCGTCGACTCGAGCAGATTCTTGCCGAGTCCGAGTCGCTCGACCATCGCGAAACGCGTCGCTTTTTCGATCTGGACAACCTGTTCCACGAGAAATGTTTTGAGATTGCGGGTCGCCATATGTTGTGGGACTGGATGAAAAGCGTCAACACGCATTTTGAGCGGTATAACTGGCTGCGTATGGTGTCGCAGGATCTGGATTGGGAGCCGATTCGTCGGCAGCATCGCCGAATTCTCGAGGCTATTAAGAGGGGCGATACCGATGCGGCGAGCTATCTGGCCGAGACACACTTGCACCTGATGCCCGAGGAGCAGGGCCCGGTTATTGCCTTACATCCCGATTATTTTGAGCTGTCCAAAGACTCGGCCATCTAGCCCATCATCGCATCTGCTCGAGACGCAAAAACGATGCTGCTCACCTACAGCGTTTTGCAACCGAGATTTTTAAAAAATGCCTAAAATGGCTCAGACTGCCGACATTGGGAAACGGGGTGCGTTATGGCGCAGATGAGAATCAAGGACATTGCCGCCGAGGCGGGCGTGAGTCCGGCCACGGTCTCGCGCTATCTCAACAACCGCCCCGGGCAAATGACCGAGGAAACCCGTGCTCGCATCGCGGCGGTTATCGAGCGCACCGGCTATCGCCCGCGTGCCGCCGCGCGCAATCTGCGCAGCTCGCGTACGAACCTCATTGGCGTGATTCTGGCTGACATCGCCAACCCGTTCTCGAGCGCCATGCTCGAAGGGCTTTCCGCCAGCGCCGCGGCGCGCGGCTGCTCGCTCATGACGGCCATTAGCGGCAACGACCCCGCTAAGGAAGCGGAGTCGCTCACCAGACTTATCGATGCCGGCGTGGACGGCCTGGTCGTCAACACCTGCGGAGGCAATGACGAGGCAATCGCCGCGGCAGCGGGACGTCTGCCCGTCGTGCTGCTCGACCGCGACGTTGCCGACGGCGGTGTTGACCTGGTGACATCTAACAACCGTGAGCTGGTCGCCGGCTTGGTAGACGCCTTGGCAGCTGCGGGCAGCGAGCGTCTGTGCCTGCTCACCGAGGCAAGCGACGATAGCCCCGTGCGTCGAGAGCGCGCCGAGGCCTTTGCCGACGAGCTTTCGCGCCGCGGCCTTGCGGGCGAGGTCGTCACCCTGGCCGACGGTGGCGCCACGGGCGTCGGTCGCTTGGACGAGACCATCCGCGGCTATGCAGGCAAAAAGCTCGGCCTCATTGCCGTCAACGGCCTGGTTTTCCTGCGTCTGACCGAGGCGCTGGCGCAGCTTGGTCCCTCGCTGCCGGCGGGTCTCAAGATCGCAACGTTTGACGACTATCCCTGGAATCACGTGCTCTTTGGCGGCGTGACCACGGCCGCGCAAGACACCCTTACCATCGCCGAGCGCGTGGTCGAGCGCCTGTCCGAGCGCATCGACGTCGTCACCACCACGGTGGGCGAGGCCGCAAAGCTCGCCCCCAAGCGCATCGAGATCCCCGGCCACATCGAACACCGCGCATCGACCTCGCGCTAACCGCTCGTTCGCAACGGCCTGTTCGCACACGTTTTTTGAGCGCTTGATACGCTTTAACCCTGCGGAAACATTTTTCTGCGATAGTATCTGCGATATAGACCAGTCGAAACCCGCCCGAAAGAAAGGGGAGCGACATGAACCAGCAGAACATCGATTACGTACTCCGCTCCGTAGAGCAGCGTGACATCCGCTTTGTGCGTCTGTGGTTTGTCGACATTCTCGGCCGCCTCAAGAACTTTGCCATTAGCCCCGAGGACCTCGAGGTCGCTTTTGAGGAGGGTATTGGCTTTGACGGCTC
>CAVALS010000315.1:0-2333 GCA_963589385.1 Bacteroidaceae bacterium | reverse complement strand
TTCTTGCCCTTGCCGTTGTACTTATAGGCATCGCCGTCGCCATCGCGCGACACGGCAGACAAAAACACGTGAGGCACGTACTGTTTGCCGCCGTTGGCAAGACCCATATAGGCGCACGCCATCTGCAGGGGCGTCACCAGGATGTCGCCTTGGCCGATGGCAATGTTGGTCATATCGCCGGCATTCCACTTGCGGTCCTCGGCAGAGGCGTCGGTAAAGTACGACTCTTTCCACTCGGCATCGGGAATACGGCCCGCGCCCTCACTCGGCAGATCGATACCGCAGGTCTTGCCCAAGCCCCAGCGACGAAAGACCTCCTGCAGGCCCTCGGGGTGCTGGTCGTTGTAGAAAAACGCCTTGCCCATATCGTAGAACACGGGGTCGCACGAATTGGCGATACCGGACTGCAGCGTCATCGTGCCGTGGCCGGAGTGCAGCCAGCAGTATTTTCCCCAAGATTTGCCCAAGCCAGTCCAATATCCCGTGCAGTTGGTCGTTTGACTCGAAGTGTACGTGCCAAACTCAAGGCCAGCCAACGCCGAGAGGGGTTTGATGGTCGAGGCGGACATGTACTGGCCGCTAATGGCACGGTTGAGCAGCGGATGCGAACCCTCGTCATCGTTGAGCTCGGTCCACACGTCGTTGGAGATGCCGCCGATAAACACCGAAGGATCGAACTTGGGCTCGCTGGCCATGCCCAGAATCTCGCCGTTATTGGGGTCGAGGCACACCACGGCACCGTTGCCGGCGTCGCTGTGGCCTGTGGTCTTAGCGAGCTCAATGGCACTTGCAAGCGCCGTCTCGCAGGCTTGCTGAATCTTGAGGTCAAGCGTGAGCTTAATGTCGGAGCCGGCCTTGGCGGGCACGGCGCCGGCCTGTCCGGTCACGTTGCCCGAGGCATCGACCTTCACCGTCTGCTCGCCGCGAATACCCTGCAGCAAGTTCTCGTAGTAGCTCTCGACGCCCGCCTGACCCACGATATCGCCCGACTGGTACGTAATCTGACCGGCGGCGCTATCGTTATCGCCCGAAGCCTTCTTGTTCTGCGCCTCGAGCTGCTCGGAGGTAATGGTGCCGGTATAGCCCAAAATGTGACAGGCCGTCTCGCCGTACGGGTACTGGCGCTCGGTGCGCTCGGCAATCTTCACGCCCGGGAACTCGCCGGCATGCTCCTTGATATAGGCAACCGTGGAGCGGCGCACGTCCGTCGCGATGGTGTGCAGGCTCTGAGCGCCCTCGGAATTGTCCTGAATGTTGCGCAAAACCGCGACGTAGGGCATGCCGAGCACATTCGCGAGGTGATGCACCAGCACGGTGTCATCGGCCAGGTCGCGATAGGCGACGACGGCAAGTGAGGGACGGTTTTGCACAAGTGCCACGCCATTGCGATCAAGGATTCGCCCGCGCACAGCCGGAGTGGTGACAGTACGCGTCTGGTTGCTCTTAGCCTGCTTGTCGTAGTAGTCCGACGAGACCATCTGCATGCCCCACAGCTTGACGGCGAGCGCGGCAAACATCGCGCCCACACCCGTGGTGAGGATGGAAAAGCGGCCTTTAAAGGCGGTCACCGCGGTATTGCCCTCGCCCTCGGTGGCGCGCGGGGCCGTTCCATGCTGCGTGTCGTAGGTAAAACGGGAATCGCCGCGACGCATGATGACCAGCGCGACCACAATGGCCACGACTAGCACGATACCGGCGATGATAACCGTCATCTGGGAAGACATCTTTGAGCCTCCCCTATTTGAGTTTGCGGGTCTTGGGCTTAAAGCGCATGCCCGTCTGATGACCACCGCGTGCGGAGAATCCGTAACCGGACTGCGGCACGACACCGGACATCAAAAACGGAATGGCAACCAGACCCGTCAGGATCGAAGACGACAGCGCATGGCCAAAAACTGCCACCACAAAGCTCGTCTCCAAACCCATAAACAGCAAGATGATGCTGTAGACCACGTTGATGGCAAGCGCGAAGGCGCCCACGGTAATACCGCGCGCGCTCGGGGAGCCGCCCGTCTGACCGGCCGCGCTGTGCACCAGGGCAAAACTGCCCACCGTCAGCAGCAGCGACATAACGCCCACCGGCACGGCAGCGGAAAGATCATAGAACAGGCCGCTGCAAAAACCGCAGACGACAGCCCGCGTGGGATCGCCCGAGAACACGCTCAGGCACACCAGGATAATCATAAAGTTGACGCGACCGCCCGCAATGGAGATCTGCGGTGCCAGGCCTGCCTGCAGCAGCACGCACACAATGGCGGCGATTACAAACGTGCGGGAGCTCGCCCCCTCGAGAGGAGCGGACATGCGTATCGAAACTTTGAGGGAATTCATTG
>CAVALS010000314.1:0-2339 GCA_963589385.1 Bacteroidaceae bacterium | reverse complement strand
ACCGCAGGAAGCTTGGATACGCCTAGGCGCGGTCCAAGAAATCGTCCGCACCCCCTCATAGAACTATCTTTCACCCCTTTTTCACCCCTCTATCGTCTATTTAGCCCTATCTATACAAAAGCAGGTCAGACGATTTATACCGTCTGACCTGCAATTTCTTCTGGTGCCCCCGGTGCGATTCGAACGCACGACACCCGCTTTAGGAGAGCGGTGCTCTATCCCCTGAGCTACGGAGGCATGTTGTACTAGTGTAGCAGATTTACTGCATCGCAATACGTCGCATGACTAGACTTCGAAGTTGCGGTGGAATAGTTCCTGTCTGAAGCATCTAAAGCCGTATTTAGGAACTATTTCACCGCAACTTATGAGAAGCTAGTTACCTTTGTGGAAGAGGTTTTTGATAACGGAGGGGATGCTCTTGGCGCCCTTGGCCGTCACATCGATAAAGTCGGGCGAACGCACAAGCTTATCCTCGTCGACGTACTTGCGGACAGCACGAAGCGTCTCTTTGTCGTCGCGCGTCGAAAACGTAAAGTGACCGTTGTCCTTGGTGAAGATGGCAAAACGCGTGATCTTCTTGGTGCCGCGTAAAACCTCGGCGGCAATATAGTCGACCTCATCCCACGGGATTTGAATATAATCCTCGGGATTGCGCTCGTTGTAATACTCGAACGCCTTATTGCCCACCATCACGTTGCCGTGGCTGGTAAGCCCCATCAGGCAGGTTGCCGGCGTTGCCAGATCGACCGTGCTGTTCTGAGATTGCGCCATGCGCGCCTCGCCCTCCAAATAAAACAATCGGACCGCATCCAGTGTACCCACCGGGTGCGGTCCGTTTCAATGGCTCAAAAGCCCTTGCCTAGCAACTCTCGGTCTTAAGCCGAAGCGTGCTTACATGAAGCCGCAGACGCGACCGATGATGCCGATGGCGAAGAGAGCCAGGATGATGACGATCGGGCTGACCTTCTTCTTGAGGAGCTTGCAGACCAGCAGGGTCAGGCACACGGCGGCAAGGCCGGGGATGAGCTGATCGAGGTTGGCCTGAAGCGTGGTGACCTTCACCTGATCAAGGGCGTTAGCACCGATGGAGTTATACATCGTCAGTGCTTCCTTGACACCCTCAGAACCGGAGGGCAGGTTAGCCCAGTCGATAAAGGCGCCAGCAGACTGCGTGACCTTGGAGACGACCGGGGTGAAGGAGATGGACACCCAGCGCTCGACCAGGGCGCCGATGATGAACATACCCAGGATGGAAGCACCCTCGGTGACCTTGCCCATCAGACCGCCGGAGAGGTCCTTGGCGATGGAGGAGCCGACCTTGTAGCCAAACTCCTGCGTGTACCACAGGAAGGCGTAACGGATGATGTTCCACGCGAAGAAGAACAGCAGCGGACCGGCGATGCTGCCGGACAGGGCCAGGGAAGCGCCCAGAGCACCCAGAATCGGGCGAAGGGTGAACCAGAAGGCGGGGTCGCCGACACCGGCGAGCGGGCCCATCATACCGACCTTGACGCCCTGAATGGCGACGTCGTCAATCGGGGCACCGTTGGCGCGCTCCTCCTCGAGAGCGAGGGTAACGCCAATGACGGGGGCGGAAACATAGGGGTGGGTGTTATAGAACTCCAGGTGGCGCTTAAGAGCGGCAATCTGGTCATCCTTGCTGGTGTAGAGCTTCTTGATCGCAGGGATCATTGCGAAGCACCAGCCGCCGTTCTGCATACGCTCGTAGTTCCACGAGCCCTGAAGGAACTGATGACGGAAGCAAACCTTCTTGCGGTCAGCCTTGGTGAGCTGAATCTTGTTCTCTGCCATATGTATCACTCCCCTCCTACTCGTAATCGTTCAGAATGTCGCCGAGCGGGTCGCCGGAGCCACCGCCCATGCCGCCACCCTGCTTGGCCAGGTCCTTAAGGCCAAGGTAGATGAGGGCAAGGGAGATGCCGATGAGGCCAAGGGCGATCAGCGTGAGCTGAGGGATGGCAGCAAGGACAAAGCCGAGGATGAAGAACGGCCAGGTCTCCTTGGTGGCCATCATGTTGATGACCATGGCGTAACCGACGGAAGCGACCATGCCGCCGCCGACAGCCATGCCGCCGGACAGCCAGTCGGGCATAGCGTTAAGCGCGTTGGTAACGGCCTCGGCCGGGATGATGCACAGAAGTACTGCCGGGATGGCGATACGAAGGCCCTGCATGAGGATGGCAGCGTACTGCCAGCGCTCGATGCCGGAGAAGTCGCCCTTCTCGGCGCAACCGTCCATGGCGTGAGCGATAGCGGTAGCAATGGTACGGCAGATCATGGTCAGGAACAGACCAGCGACCGACAGCGGGACGGCGACG
>CAVALS010000313.1:0-2370 GCA_963589385.1 Bacteroidaceae bacterium | reverse complement strand
TTCTACGAGCTGCACGGCTTTAAGCGCACGGCCACGCACCGCGCCAACCGCGAAGAGCGCCGTCACGACATGCCGCGCGAAAGCTTTCTCTACGAACTCGACCTAACAGCCTAAACCTGGCAGCCATACCTAGTCATTTAGGAACGTTCCCAGTGATTAGTCGTTGGGGACAGCCTTCGTAGGTAGCGCATAAAAATGGGATGGATCCGTCGGCAGTCGCCGGAGAAGATCCATCCCAAAAATCAGAGCGCACTAGAACGTTCCGCCGCCTCCTCCGCCGACGCCGCCACCGCCGCCACCGGAAAAGCCACCGCCACCGCCGCCGCTCGAGCTATCGGAACTCGAAGCCAGCTCGCGGATGGTCTCGTGATACACATCATTGAACGAATCGAGCGGAGACTCGATACCGTAATGATGGTAGTACCACCAGTAGCAGGGATAATTGTCATAGAAGCCGTCGGCCTCGCGCACCTCGGGCGGCACGGCCTCGGCAAGCTGACGCAGCACTTCCTTGGAAACACCCAGCGCCACGCCCATCACCAGCAGCTTGTTCCACAGCACCAGATCGCCGGGGACGGCTTCCTTTAGACGCGTGAAGTCCTCGAGCCAATGCTTAAGCGCCTTGCAGCGAGCCGCCACCTCGGCGCCCTCCGGCGTAAAGCGGCGGAACGTAAGGCCCACGCCAATACCCACCAGCACAATCGGCACCGAGATAAGCGCGGCGATAATGTTCACCTGTGCGCCGTCGGTAAAGAAAATGGATCCCATGGGAACAAAGGCGATCAGAATACCGAGAACCAGGCAAAACACCATTGCAACGATGCCGTCCGAGGCAACGTACTCGCTATCGGCCAGCTTGCCCTTAACGGTGTTCTGATAGTCCTCGAGCTTGTCGCCCACGGGCGTAGCGTGCTGCTTGACGTAGTGCTGCAGCTCGTCAAACGTGCGCGAACGGTCACCGTTTTCGTCGGGCTTAACGCCGGCAAAGAAAACCTTGAGCACCATGTGGTCAATGCCCTTGGCCGACTTCCAGCCCGCATCACTCACCGTCACGCGATACGTCTGCTCTTCTTTTTCGCGCCCCAACAGACCCTTCTTGGCCTTGGTCACGGTCGCCTGCTCCAGCTTGATCACACGGTCGTCAGTGAGCTTCATGAGCGTGGCGATATATGCCTGATCGGGCACCTCGTTCCAGCTCATAAGGGCCGAAAGCACGGCGGGATGGTCGGCCGAAGGCACATCGCGGAAATATTCGTCCTGGAAAAGCGGCTTGGGCTTGCGGCGGCGCAGCTTGAGCGCAACGATTGTGCCGGTAAAGGCCACCGCCGCGACAACACTTAGCACGGCAAGTGCATTGGCAATCATGCGAGCGTGAGCGCGGCGGGCGTTAGCTTCGTCGGCCCACGCCTTCTCCTCGCTCAGGATTGTCGGCATGCGCTCCTCGCTCGAAGCGGAAAGCCAAGGCACCCAGTCGCTGGGGAAGGCGATGCGCGCCTCGGCGAATTCGTCCTGATGCACGCAGGGAATGGCATAGGTGACCATGGGCTCGTCCTCATCGAGTGACACGTCGCCCGTCAGCGGACCGTGACCCCATGCGCGGAAGTTATCGCCCTTGACGGCCGCCGTCCCGGCAGCGGCATTTGCGAAGTACACTTCCATCTCGACATCGTCGGAATCCGCGGACCAGCCGTCACCCACGAACTTCCAGTAGAGCTCGGCGGTATCGGCCCAGTTCATGACCGCACCGGTCATGGTGTAGCTCACGTAATAGATCACGCTATCGCCGCTCTCGTGGGGGCTGAACACCTTAATCCTTACGCCGTCACCGGTCTGCTCGACCGTGTAGACGCCAGAGTCGCCCTTGTTCGCGCTATCGACTTTGTTAAACGCGGTGTCCTCTTCCTCGACACTCAGCACGTCGACGCCCGCCGTGCCGCCCTGCTGGTTGGTGCCCGTATTGATCTCCCAAAACACGCCGTTGATGTCGTCGTCGAAATCGAACTGGCGTCCCTCGACAACGGTCAGCGATCCATCGGCCTCAACCGTGGCGCCGATGTAGGTTTGGCTCATGGAGTAGCCGTCGGCGTGTGCGGCGGCAGGCAGCAGCAACAACGCAAGCGCGACGAGCGCGCAGACGGAAGCGAATCGCGCGAATAGGCGGCGCTGCCGACAGGTCTTGGCAACGGGGGCGTTCATAGGCACATCCTTTGTCTGTGATACCAACAGCGTCATTGTCCCACGTTTACGGACACACATGACGAATATCTAGGCGACCGGAGCGCCAAACGGGATGAAAGTCACCCCGCACCCCGGCAGTGAACTGCACCCCAAAACTTGGACGGCTTAAATAAGAACTACGCCGCAAGGGGC
>CAVALS010000312.1:0-2379 GCA_963589385.1 Bacteroidaceae bacterium | reverse complement strand
ATGGCATCTTCGTTGTTGGCGTTGAGCTTTGCGCACTTCAGGCCGCCACCTATCTTTCTTTTCGCGAACTAGTGGAGTACTACTTTGAACTGTGCGGCGCTTATTCCCTTGGAACCGACTCTTCCACCTCCTATACCGAGCGTTTCGCGCTCACTTCGACCGAGAGGTTAAAGCAGTTCTTTAATTCCATTACCAGATGCGACGGTTTGGCCCTTGCCCGAAAGGCGATCCAATGTGTACGCGACGGATGCCGGTCTCCCATGGAAACGGCATTTGTCATGATGCTAACGCTGCCCAAAAGCGAAGGAGGGCTTGGTATTAAGGGAATTGAGACCGATTACGAGGTGCAGGTCACCGCTGCCGCAAAGAATCTCACGAGACGTAAGAAGTTCTTTATGGATGCGTATCTAAAGAAATCTCGCACAGACATTGAATACAACGGTTTTTATCATGACGCGGAAGAAGACCGCGCCATCGATGAGGAGCGCAAGAATGCACTTGCGTCCATGGGGTACGGAATCATCACCGTCAGCCGTTATTCCTTTATGCATGCCAGCTCTTTTGTTAGGGTCATGGAAGCAATCCAGCGGAAAGAGGGCGTACGCCCCTCGCGTCTGCCAAAAGACTTTCAAATCATGCAAGAGGACCTGAGACAGTTTGTACTCAGAAGGCTTATAGAAGAGAAAAAGCGAATTCAGAAGCAGCTCCGCCAGGATTCCGAAGATCGTCAACGAATCGACCTCGAAAAAGCAACACTCGAAGGCATCACGCTGGATGACCCGACAATTAATGAAGTTCCGGCAATCGATGACATGCAGACAGTCGAATCCGACAGCCCATCATTTGCCCAAACAAGCAGCCTCGCGCCCGAGGGCAGGATCTTCGGGGCCGGAAGCTAGACCGGCTAACAAGGTGGGCACCTTAGCGACGTGCAAAATTGCGAGTATTCAGCAGAGCCGGGTGTCTATCACCCTCGAGTGGATCCAAATGTGAAGCGAAATCACTCTTGCGTGAGAGCGTTAGGCAACATTTGAGGAAGAACTCATCGGATTAACACCCTAAGATAACTCTTGAACTGCATTATATGGCCTGCAATAAATTAACGGACCCCCTATCGTTACAGAATACTCCAATTTTTGCACGGCTCAGGGGCACCCACCCCGGCATCGGCTATCAAAACCGCTCACTCCGGGATCTCGTCCACTATTCCCCATCATTTTGTGCAACGAATTACCTGAACGTCATTGACATATGAACATACACTCATATAATTGGAAGCAAGTTATATGAGCGCATGTTCATATGAAAGGATATTGCAATGAGCATCCGCGTTGATGAAACGAAACCCGACATCGAGGCCACCGAACCCGCGATCCCCACCACCTGCTCGCCCGAGGACCTTCCCGACGAGGAGCTTCTCTACGACCTCGCCGACCTGTTCAAGGTCTTCAGCGACACCACGCGCATCAAGATCCTCTATGCCCTCATGGGCCGCGAGCTCTGCGTGGCAGACATCGCCGAAGCGACCGAAACCTCGCAGTCGGCAGTATCGCACCAGCTGCGCACACTTAAGCAGTCGCACCTGGTCAAGTTCCGCCGCGACGGCCGCAACATCCTCTACTCGCTTGCCGACGATCACGTCTACACCATGCTCAACCAGGGCATGAGTCATATCTGCGAATAGCAACCAACCACGGTACCAGCGCGGGCTGCACCCAAGCCGCAAATACAGAGAAAGGAACCCACCATGAAAAAGCAGTTTAAGCTCGACGAGATCGACTGCGCCAACTGTGCGCGCGAGCTTCAGGACGAGCTGGCCAAGCTCGAGGGCGTCAAATCCGTGTCCGTCAACTTTATGACCCAGAAGTTGACGATCGAGGCCGATGACGCCGAGTTCGACGAGGTGCTCAACCGCGTTGTAGAGTTTACGGCCGACGCCGAGCCGGACTGCGAGATCATTCTCTAGCCCAAGCTTACGCCAACCTGCAAGGCCGCGCTTGCCGCGGCCTTTGCTCGCGAAATTATATGAGCGAGTGTTCATACATTCAAATGGGAGGATACGAGTCATGGCCACCGCCGACCCCAAGAAGAAAAAGAAGAAGCGCAAGAAAAAAGAGTCACTCGAGCATAAGCGCAACCGCATCCTGGTAGCGCTGGGCATTTTTGCCGTGGTGTACGCCCTCGATGAGCTCGGCACCCTCACTGCCGCATTCGGCACCCCGGGCGACATCTACGCCAGCTTCGCACTGTTCCTCGTGCCGTTTTTGATTGCCGGCTACGACGTGCTCCAAAAGGCATACAACAACATCCGCCGCGGCAAGGCGTTCGACGAGAGCTTCCTCATGGCCGTCGCGACCATCGGCGCGTTTGCCATGGTGC
>CAVALS010000311.1:0-2391 GCA_963589385.1 Bacteroidaceae bacterium | reverse complement strand
CGGATCAATTAGGCGGTGGCGCGGCCGAGCCAGTTGCCGCTGTGGTGGTAGATAGTAAACATCGTGGCCGTAATGAGCCACGTTACGGGGTAGACCAGCAGTAGATGCTCGAGCGACGGATCGAAGGGCATGATCGCAAACACCCAGATCACCCTCAAGACAACGGTGCCAAAGATGGTGAGCATCATAGGCTGCAGACTCACGCCGGCGCCGCGAATGGAGCCCGACGCGTTCTCGATAATCGAGAAGATCGCGTAGAACGGCGCGATAAAATGAAGAATCGTCGTGGTGTACGCCGAAATCGAAGCATCGTCGACAAACAAACGCGACAGCGGACCCGAGAACACCAGCAGCACGGCAGACAGGCCACCAATGAGCATAAACGACAGCACGAGCGACGTGTGGTATCCCTTTCGCATGCGATCGTAATTGCGCGCACCAAAGTTCTGCGCCGAGAACGTAGTGATCGACACGCCGAGCGCCTCGGTCACCATCCAGATAATGCCGTCCAGGCGGCCGGAAAGACCCCAAGCGGTCGTGACATCGGCACCAAACGAATTGACCGACACCTGAATCAACACGTTCGAGATCGAATAGGCAGCCGATTGAAAACCAAGTGGCAGACCACACGAGATCATACTCTTGCAAATACCGCGATCGATGCCGAGCTTAGACACCGAAAGACGCCATGCACCCGGAGCGCGCATCATGCGAAACACGATCATCGTTGCATTGGAGCAAATGGTCAGCGCCACTGCGATGCCGCAGCCCAACGCCTCCATATGCAACACAGTGACAAAGATGATATCCAGCACCACGTTAACCAGGCAGCCAGAGGCAATGATCACGGCGGGGCCGCGTGTGTCGCCCACGGCACGCAGCAGTGCGGTTCCCATATTAAGCAGCAGTGCCGCAACCATCGCGGCAAAATAACAGCGAGCATAGGCCACGCCCTCGGCCAATAGTTCATGCGGCGTGTTCATAAGCACCAGCATGGGCTCAACGAACACTATGCCAAGAATCGAGAAAACGATACCGCCCACCAGCGCGAGCGTCATGGCTGTATGGACCGAACGGCTCAGACGCTCGTCATCGTGCTGGCCAAAAAACTGACCCGTGATAACGGCACAACCAGCGCCAACGCCAACGCAAAAGCCAATGCAGAGCTCGGTGAGGACCATCGTGGCCTGAATGCCGCCCAGCGCGAGCTTGCCGCCAAACTGACCGACAATATAGGTACCGATAAGCGTGTAGGCCTGCTGAAAAAACGAACTAAAAAAGATGGGAACGCACAGCGACAGCAGCTGTTGCCAAATGACACCCTGCGTTACATCGATAGCCGTAGATTTCTTAGCCACACGCCCTCCCCGTCAGCGTACGTCAAACAACAAAACGGCAATTTAAGACCAAAGCCAATAGCAGCTTAGCACCGACCGGTGTCGACCGAAACACCCCGAATCAGAGCGCAGTGCGGAATATCTGCCTAGTGATACAAACCCGGCTGGTAGTGGTACTCGTTGCTCACGTGCGGGCACAGCTGCCAAAAGGCGACGGCACTCGCCGCGGCCACGTTGAGCGAATCGACCCCGTGCGCCATCGGAATGCGCACGGCGCGGTCACAGCCGGCAATAGTTTTAACGCCCAAGCCGGCACCTTCGGTGCCCATAAAAATCGCCAAGCGATCAATCTTCTGCAGCACAGGATCATCAAGCGAAACAGAGTCGTCCGTCAACGCCATAGCGGCACACGAAAAGCCGGCATCATGAAGCGCGGCCAGGCCATCATGCGGCCACACGCGCGCCTCACTGCCAATGCGCGTCCACGGTACCTGAAACACGGTGCCCATGCTCACGCGGGCCGAGCGACGGTACAGCGGGTCGCAGCACGTCGGGCTGACCAAAATACCGTCAACGTTCAATGCGGCAGCCGAGCGGAAAATCGCGCCAACATTGGTGTGATCGACAATACCCTCGAGCACGCACACGCGCACCGGACGATCCCCCGCCGCCTCAACGACGCCGCCCAAGAACTCATCGACCGGAATCTGACGCGGGCGACGAAACGCCGCGAGCGCACCGCGCGTCACGTTAAAGCCCGTCAACTGCTCCATGAGCTCCATCGAGGCCACGAACACCGGGACCGGACCCGCTCCCTCGCGCACAACCAAGCGCTCAAACAGCGGCATCATCTGGTCGAGCCAGCGTTCACCCAAAAGAAAGCTCACCGGCTCGTATCCGGCACGCACCGCACGCTCGATGACCTTGGCGCTCTCGGCGATAAAGATGCCCTTCTGCGGCTCCAGTACGCAGCGCAGCTCACGCTCGGTCAGTCGCACATAGGCATCGAGCCGCTCGTCCTCGAGCGAATCGATTCGCAGCACCTCAACGGCAT
>CAVALS010000310.1:0-2399 GCA_963589385.1 Bacteroidaceae bacterium | reverse complement strand
GCCATCGTAGGCACCCAGGTTCACACCGGTCAGCACCACCTCGGGCACGCCGGCCTCCTGGGCCTCGCGAACTTGCTCGAGCACGGACTCGACGGGCACGGAGCGCTCGGGGCCGCGCGCCTTCCACACAATGCAATAGGTGCAACGGTGGTTGCAGCCGTCCTGAATCTTCACGCCCAGGCGAGAGCGACCGAGCGCATCGACCACCTCGCCATCGCTGCAGGCGGGAACGCTATCGGACTCAACGCCCAGCACTTCGCAGACACGTTCGGCGACATCGATCTTGGACGGCTCGGCGATCACGCGATCCGAAAGCTCCAACAACTCCTCAGGATGCAAATTGACCACGCAACCGGTCACGAGCACAAAGGGCTCGTTTGGATAGGCCAGCGCATGACGAACTGCCTTACGGGTCTTGGCCTCAGCCTCGCCCGTAACGGCACAGGTGTTAATGACGATCAGATCGGCATCCTGGGGCTCCACAATAGCAAAGCCCAGGCGCATAAGATCGGCAGTGATACGGTCAGACTCAACCCGGTTGACACGGCAGCCGAGGTTGACGACGGAAATATGGGGTGCGAGCACGCGGGCTCCTTAATCGAGGATATCGTCGAGGGCACTCTTGATACGGTCGGTCACCGACTTCTTACCAGAAGCGACATCATCGCCCATCTCATCGGCAAAAGCACGGAGCAGCTCGCGCTGCTTATTGGAAAGATTGGTGGGAACGACCACGCGCAGTTGCACGATCAGGCGGCCACGCGAACCGCCACCGCCAATGCGCGGCATGCCGTAATTATTGACGCTCACGGTATCACCGTACTGGGCGCCGGCGGGAACCGTCACCTTAACGACCTCGTCGGGCATAATGCCCTCGACCTCGATCTCGCAGCCAAGCGCAGCCTGCGCAATCGAGATATCACTCACCAGGTACAGGTCGTCACCGTTGCGCTTAAAGCGCTCATGGTCGGCAACGCGCACGTTGACAATCAGGTCGCCCGAAGGCTCGCCGCGAAGGCCGGCCTCGCCAAAGCCGCTCACGCGCAGCTGGCGACCGGTCGAAACGCCGGCGGGAATATCGATGTCAATCTTTTCATGCGAAGGCGTGCGGCCCTGACCGTCGCAGGTCTCGCAGGGATGGTCGATAACCGTGCCCTCGCCATGGCAGTCAGGGCAAGGCGAGGAAGACTGAACCTGGCCCAAAAACGAACGCTGAACCGTCGTGACGTAGCCCGTACCGTGGCAGCGGCCGCACTGCTTTTCCTGTGCGCCCTCTGCCCTACCGGTGCCGTTGCAGTCCTCGCAAGGAGCAAGGCGGTCATAGCTGATCGTCTTTTTGCAGCCGAGCGCCGCCTCCTCGAGCGTCACCGAAAGCGAGATGGCCATGTCACGTCCGCGACGACGCTCACGACGGCTGCGGGCGCCACCGCCGGCACCGCCGCCAAAGAACGACGAGAACAAGTCGTCCATGCCCATGCCACCAAAGATATCGTTGATATCGACGTAGTCCGAACCACCAGGGCCGTCGGCAGTGCCGTAACGGTCGTAGTTAGCACGCTTCTGCTCATCGGAAAGAACGGAATAGGCCTCGTTGAGCTCCTTGAACTTGGCCTCGGCCTCGGGGTCGTCCGAAACATCCGGATGTACGGTACGGGCCTTCTTTAGAAACGCACGCTTGATCGTCCGCGCGTCGGCATCCCTGTCGACGCCAAGCACCTCGTAGTAATCCCTATTTTCCGACACGACCGAATCCTTCCGACTTTCATTATTGTCACAGTGCGTCCTATACCCAAGCTGGGCCGACCGCAAACAGAGGGTTTGATGTTATTGCATTTGGTACGGCGAGAGCATGGCCCGTTGCGAGCAGCTCGCGAACCAAACTGACACGAGCGCGAACATGAAGCCGTTGGCAAAACCGTTGGCAAACTGCATCGCACCGCGCTTCCACCACAGCAGACTGCGATGAAGCACGCCGTCCGAAAGCACCATGAACAGGCCCATGGTAAACGGAATAAAGCACATCACGGCAAAGGCCGAGAACACGCCCGAGATGGCCGAGAGTACCAAAAACGGCGCCACGATGCCCATAAGGTAAAAACCGGTACGAGCTTTGCCTTCCAAGCGCTCGGCCTCAACATGGGCGCGGCCGACCAGGTCGCCGCCCGCGGCACCGTTGGTGCCAGCATGACCCATGCCGCTAATGCGGACCTCGTCGCCATCGTGCGTGCCGGCAGGAAACTCAATCGTCTGCTCGGAGGTCACACGAGTTCGCCCGCTGCCGCCGCAATCGGGACAGGGGTCAGCGACGACCTTGCCGGAACCGCCGCACTCGGGGCAGACCGACTGGAACGTGCCCGCGCCAAACAGGAAGTACAGGTCGACGTCGATGTGGCCGCGGC
>CAVALS010000309.1:0-2420 GCA_963589385.1 Bacteroidaceae bacterium | reverse complement strand
CAGTAAATCATGTTGAGCGGACGCGCGAAGACAATCAGGTACAGCGCGAACGGAATCAGGAAGAACAGCATCTGGGCGACGCCACGCGAAATGCCCGTGCGAACACTGTCGTAATCCTTCTCCTGTGCGTCGTGAGAGAGCTCGGTATAGAGCGCCGTCGAAAGCGAGGCGGCAATCAGCGCGTAGGGCAGCGTGTACCACAGGCGCGCATAGGCGATGACGGAAGGACCGGTCTCGGGCTGGACCACCAGCGCGGCAGCGTTGGTGATAGAAGTCGAGACAAACATGCACACCGTGGCGAGCAGCGTCGGGACACCGAGCGCAATCGTCTGGCGCAGTGCGGGGTCCTTAAAGTCGATATGGATATGGGGATGCACGCCGTGCTTGCCAAGCGCGGGGATCTGACATGCCATCTGAACAAAGACACCGAGGGTCGTACCGGCCGCAATCAAGATGATGCCGGCACGTTCACCAAACTGTGCGGACACGGGCGCAAAACCCATAAAGCTCGCAATGACAATCACATTGTTGAGGACCGGGGCAAACGTCGACCAGAAGTAGTCGCGGTGTGCGTTGAGAACGCCCGAGAACACCGAACCCAAACCATAAAACAGAATCTGGATGGCAAAGAAACGGAACATGAACGCAGCGGTATCCATGCTGCCGCCGTCACCCGAAAGGAACGATTGCGTCCAGATAAAGCCCGGGGCGAACACGGTCCCCAGCAACGAAATGCCACCCAGCACCAAAAGCAGAATGCCGAGCAGGTTGCCCACGTACTCGTTCGAGGCCTCGCGACCCTGCTCACGCCTCACGCCCATGTACACGGGCAAAAACGCCGTCACGAGCATGCCGCCCATCACGAGTTCGTAGAGCATATTGGGCAGGTTGTTGGCGACCTGATAGGAGGACGAGAGTAGCGACATGCCGATAGCGGCCGCCATTGCCCACGTGCGGATAAAACCGGTGACGCGAGACACGATGGTCAGGATGGTCATAAGCCCGGCGGAACGACCAACCGTGGAGTAGTCCGACGAGCCCATGTCGTCAGCGTCATCTCGCGACGAAGAAGCTTCGGATGAGGGTGTCTGAGGCGCAGATTCTTTTGCAAAATGAGTTCCGCGCTTCAATTCTTCCTGCGGCATCGCTCAGTCCTCTCTCGTAATCGCGGCAACCTTCGCCCCGCAAAATGCAATTAAATCATCGGGCGCAAGCTCGAGCTGATAACCACGCTTGCCTCCCGAAATAAAAATGGTATCCCAAAGGACACATGTCTCATCAATGAGCGTCCGGTAGCGTTTTTTCATACCGACCGGGCTGCAGCCGCCGCGAACGTAGCCAGTCGCCGCAAGCAAATCCTTCACATGCATCATGGCCAAGGACTTCTCCCCCGCGGCACGCGCGGCGGACTTTAGATCGAGCTCGTCGGCAACAGGGATGCAGCACACGACATAGTCGTTGGACGGTGTCACGCAGACCAAAGTCTTAAATCCTTGACCGGGCTCCTCGCCAAGCTGCTCCGAAATCGCGACCCCCAGGCCCACCGACTCATCGCCATCGTCTTCGTACGTATGTAGAACATAGGAAATGCCGGCGCTTTCCAGCTCGCGCATCGCATTGGTTTTTGGCGTCTTTACAGCCTTTGCCATGACATATCCTTTCCCTCGCATTCGGACGCAAGGATTAAGTATATGTCCAATTCGGCTGCATACGTCACTTCGGCACAGCAAGCGCCATCGAATCACAAGGAGTCGATGGCGCCCATAAACTGAATCGCCTATTTATTGAGCATCAAGTTGAGCCTGACGCTCCCGGTCACGCCTGAGCAACGGCGCCAAAAACTTGCCCGTATAACTCTGCGGACAGTCCGCAACCTGCTCCGGTGTGCCCGAAACCACGACGGTTCCGCCGCCGTTACCGCCCTCGGGACCCATATCGATCAGGCGGTCGGCAACCTTGATGACATCAAGGTTGTGTTCAATCACCAGCACCGTGTTGCCCGCATCGACCAAGCGCTGCAGCACATCGAGCAGCTGGCGGACGTCCTCAAAATGAAGGCCGGTCGTCGGCTCGTCCAAAATATAGAACGTCTTGCCCGTCTGGCGTCGATGAAGCTCCTTGGCGAGTTTCACACGCTGCGCCTCGCCACCCGAAAGCGTCGTGGCGGGCTGGCCCAGGCTCACGTAGCCCAAGCCTACATCGTACAGCGTCTGAAGCTTGCGCTTAATCTGCGGGATATTCCCAAAGAAAGCCAGTGCCTCGGCCACGCTCATGTCAAGTACGTCCGAGATGGTCTTGCCACGGTAGGTGACCTCGAGTGTCTCGCGGTTGTAGCGTTTACCGCCGCAAACTTCGCAGGGAACGTAGATATCGGGAAGGAAGTGCATCTCGATCTTGATCTGTCCGTCGCCCTTGCACGC
>CAVALS010000308.1:0-2426 GCA_963589385.1 Bacteroidaceae bacterium | reverse complement strand
TTGATGGCGTGCCTGTCGATGTCGCGCTTGCGCTGTACGTGCCCGCCGGCGAAGCCGGAACCACGCACCTGCGTCTGCTTTCCAAGGCTGCCGTGATGTTGATGGACGCCGGTTTCCGCGACAAGGTGCGCGCGAGCACCGATCCCGTCGAGATTGCCGAGCTCATCAACGCAGGACTCGAGGGCTAGAACGGGCTCTCCGTTCCATTAATCGATCCTTCTTCAAGGAAAGGGGCCGCGATGCCATAGAGGTGTCGCGGCCCTGTTTGTGTTTCCCCAGATAAAACCTGCCAAAATAAACCTGTCCCTTTTTGGCAGGTTAATCGGGAGCTATTTCACCGCAACTTAGGGTGCGGTTAGGAAGTGTGCACCTTAAAGAGCAGGGCCCATGGTTAGAGAGATTGCGCTCGTCTCTCTAAATGTCTCTCTAAAGATAAAGTCGGTTAGAGAGACAGCCTTAGGTAATCTAACAGCGAATTCGATACATCTCTCTAAATGTCTCTCTAAAATAAGGTGCTTATCTCTCTAAAGTTAGAGAGATATACTATACTTTAGAGAGATAAATCTATCGTTTTAGAGAGACGGAATGCCAATGCTGCTGGATGAACCTCTTGGCCTTATCGTTGAGCGCCTTCGCAGGCGAGGGACTGATGACGCATCGGTAGAAGTTAAAGCCTGCACGAATAAATTGAGCGCAGACGTATGGGAGACAGTGAGCGCTTTTGCGAACACTGCGGGTGGGCTCATTATTTTGGGCCTGAACGAAGCCGAAGGATTTGTTCCTTCGGCTAACTTTGCTATCGATAGGGTGCGCGATCAGTTTGTTTCGGGTATCGGAGACGGAGGCTCAGCGGCAGTGGTGACCCATGCGCCGCGGTACGAGCTTGATCGAGGCGAGGTCGACGGGCTCCAGGTGCTTCTGGTGCGCATCTTTGAACTTGAGCTTAAAGCGAAGCCTTGCTATATCGGCGCGCGCGGCGTGCAGAACGGTAGCTACAAGCGCGTGGATGATAAAGATATCAAGATGTCACCCGCTGAGCTATATGAGCTGCAGAGTGCGTTGCTTCCGAGCGATGCAGACGGCACGGTGGTTTCGGAGGCAACGGTCGAGGATTTGGATCCAGATGTCGTGCGGTCTATTATCGCAAATCGCCGGCTGCAGACCCCGCGCGTTTTGCGCGGGGCCGATACGCTGGAAAAGCAGCTGGTCAGACTCAATATCACTACAAAGGATGGTGCGGTGAAGCTCGCAGGGCTTCTGTCGGCGGGAATTTACCCCCAGCAGTTCTATCCCAAACTGATGATCGATGTCGCCGTTCATTCCGATGTGGAAAAATCTGCACCCGGGCAACCCCGGTTTATTGACCGCCAGTTGTGCGATGGCCCGATTCCGGCTTGCATCGAAGATGCCCTTGCCGCGATTGGACGAAACTTGCGCAAAGCGGCGATAGTGCAAGGCGCTGGCAGAAGGGAGGATTGGGAAGTTCCCCAGGAGGTTTTGCGCGAGGCCTTGGCAAATGCCTGCATCCATCGAGAATATTCGCCCATGTTTGTGGGGCAGGCCGTGAGTGTCGATATCTATCCAGACAGAATAGAGATCAAAAACCCCGGTGGGCTTTGGGGCGGAAAGACGGTGGACAATCTTGCAGACGGGGAATCGCGCTGCCGAAACCCAAAGCTCATGAGCCTAATGGGGGCGACGCCGTTAGGGCATGCCGAGGGGGCCGTTGCGGAAAGCCAAGGATCTGGTATCCCGGCTATGATTCGCGAGATGGAGTCTCGTTCGCTTGGAAGGCCGAAATTTATCGTTAAGGCCGATTCGTTTACGGTGCTGCTTTCCCGGCACGGGGCGGAGCTTGCTGAAAACCGCACGTGGATTCAGAGCCATGTGGGTACCGAGCTGACGGATTGCGAGGAAACATTGCTCATGTTTATGCGGGAGCATGGGTGCGTATGCGATGTTCAAAAAATACGAGAGGCCCTGAAGTGGGATTCGGATGACATTCGCCTGATCTGCGGGGATCTTGTCGATAAACATGTCCTGTCAAAATGTGGCAAAGACACGTTTGAGATTATCGATATGAGCAGAGGATCGTCAGCTTCGACAGCGGATAGGATCCTGGAGGCTCTCAGCGCCGAAGTGGATATGACGGCGCGAGAAATAGCGGTTGCATCGGGGGTCAAAATTTCGTCCGTCCGCTACCATCTGCCAAAAATGGCGGATAAAGGGCTCATCGAAGTAATGGGTTCATCGACGAGCCGCAACCGCCGCTATCGGAAGAAGTAGATGCGGCCAGGTCGCCCTCTAGTGTCTCTCGAAGTTGGACAGGTGCTGGAGGGGCGACTGCCTCGCGACGTTTCCTCAGATAAAACCGGGACTGCGGACGATTTCTTGGACCGTTACGCGGTCCTTCCCAGCGCGGCGCG
>CAVALS010000307.1:0-2452 GCA_963589385.1 Bacteroidaceae bacterium | reverse complement strand
TTCTGCGCGTTTTGGCGCGTCTGCCCCCTATACGAGATCGAGTTCTCGCGTGAGGGAAGCTACGAAACGCTCGCCAAGATGCTCGGTCAGAACGTTATCGAAAAATGGCCGCAGAAAAAGGTCGACTACCTGCGCCACACCTTCCTGCTCTTTAAGCGCGCCTACCTTCGCGCAGGCGGCGACCACCTGGACATTACGCCTGCCGACGCCATGCTCGTGTACCTCAATGTGTACAACCAGGACCGCCTGCTGGATACGCCGACGGATATCGTCGTAAACCGCCTGTGCAAGATTTGGCGCGAGCTGGTCATTGCCGGCAAAAATGACGAGGACAAGGTCGATCTTGTCGAAGCACCGAGCGTCGACGAGGAGGAGACGCCCGCCAAGTCCACCGCTGGCGTGCTCAACTTCTTTATGGGCAAGACCGTCTACTCGACGGCCAACCCCCTGCGCATCGCCTTTATCCATGAGTTCCCCTGTGCGACGTCGAGCTGGGACAGCCTGCACGACCAAGGGCGTCAGTATCTCGATGAGCACTTTGACGGTATCGTGCGCACCGAGGCGTTCGAGGACTGTCACGATCCGGATGTGTTCTACGCCGCCGTGGAAACAGCTGTCAAACATGGAGCAAACGTCATCTTCTCGACCTCGCACCGCCTGATGGAATACACGCTCAGGGCTGCCGTTGAGTATCCCCAGGTTCGGTTCCTCAACTGCTCTATCGGCCTTCCCCATCAAAGCGTCCGTTCGTACTTTGGCAAGATGTACGAGGCCAAGTTTCTGCTGGGCGCCCTTGCGGCCAGCATGGCGGACAACCACCGCATCGGTTACCACGCGTCGGTCTTCGCCTCGGGCGCACTCAGCGAGATCAACGCCTTTGCGATTGGCGCCTCGCTGCTCGACCCGCGCGCGCAGGTCATCCTCACCTGGGGCGATGTTCCCGCCGGTGGTCTTGCCGAAGCCATGTGCCGCGAAGGCGTGAGCGTCATGACCGGCGCTGACATGTCAAAGTCGCTCGAAGACCCAACGGCCTACGGGCTTCACCGCTTGGTCGACGGCAAAGTCACCGGCATCGCCATGCCCGTATGGAACTGGGGCCGTTACTACGAGCTCATCGTTCGCAGCCTTCTGCACGGCACGTGGGACGAGACCAGCGACGACAATCAAGTGCGCGCCGTCAACTACTGGTACGGCATGAGCTCCGGCGTTATCGACATCCGTTACGCTCCGGGCCTTCCCTACCAGACGCGCAAACTCGTGCAGTTGCTCCGCAACGGCATTGTTGAGGGATCCATCAACCCCTTTGGCGGCGAGCTCCACAGCCAGAACGGCGTGGTACAGATCGAAGGCTTCCCTCCGCTGCCGAGCACGCAGATTGTCGAGATGAATTGGCTGGCGGACAACGTGGTAGGCACCATTCCGCAGCTCGACGATGAACCGAAAGTCCCTGCCCTATGAAAATCCTTGCCATAGCCGATACCGAAGAACGATGCCTTTGGGAGTGCTTTCGCAAGGAACGCTTTGAGGGAGTCGACCTGATTTTGTCCGCCGGCGATCTGGACCCGGACTATCTTGAGTTTTTGGTTACGGTCATCAACAAACCGCTCATCTACGTGCGCGGCAATCACGACGACCGCTACGCACGTCATGCACCGGGTGGATGTATCTGCGTGGAAGACAGCGTGTACACGTACCGAGGGATTCGCATTGCGGGCCTTGGCGGGTCCATGCGTTATCGCGACGGCGCCAACATGTACACCGAACGCGAGATGTCCAAGCGCATGCGTAAGCTGTCGCGTAAGGTTAGAATGGTCGGCGGGTGCGACATTCTGCTTACCCATGCGCCCGCCGCCGGTATGGGTGATTTGGACGATCTGCCGCATCGAGGGTTTGAGTGCTTTAACACGGCGCTTGAGTCCTGGGGGGCCGACTACATGGTGCATGGGCATGTACACCAAAGCTACGGTTACGATTTTCAGCGCGAGCGGCAGCATGTGTGTGGAACGACGATCATCAACGCCTGCGGCTATACGCAGTTTGAGCTCGACCAGACGCGCTACCCCATCCGTGGCTGGCAGGCAGCCTGGCTCAATTCGCAAACCATGCGCCGCGAGCTCAAACGCCACGATGCCATCGAGTCCTCAACAGCCAGAACGCCCTGGTAACCACCTTTAAGGCTTGACGCTGCGCCGGCCCCAAGCACCCCATCTCGCCCCTCAAGCCGTCGCTCGCGTACCAAAGTACGCGTTGCTCCTCTTTCGGGGCGACCTAGGGCACTTGGAACCGGCTCTCTGCGATGCCATAACATTGACGCCAAAGTGCCAAAACCACCACAAAGGTGCCTGTCCCCTTTGTGGTGGTTTTGGCCCGAGATAGCAAGAAACCCGGTCCTGCGCAGTGAACTGCCTCCCATTTCTTGGACATGAGAAATGGGAGGCTTTCTTTATGCGCG
>CAVALS010000306.1:0-2453 GCA_963589385.1 Bacteroidaceae bacterium | reverse complement strand
TCGACAAGGACCCGGTCGACTTCGTCGACAGCTACGACGGCGCCATGAAGGAGCCGCGCCTGCTGCCCACCACGTTCCCCAATATCCTCGTCTCGGCCAACAAGGGCATCGGCGTCGCCATGGCGTCTGACATCTGCGGCTTCAACCTCAACGAGGTCTGCACCGCCACGATGCACTACCTGCAGGATCCTGACTGCGATCTGCTCGAGTACATGCCCATGCCCGACTTCTCGACCGGCGGCGAGATTATCTACCGCCGCGAGGAGATGGAGAAGATCATCGAGACCGGCCTTGGCAGCTTCCAGATTCGCTCCCGCTGGCGTTGGATTCCTGAAGAGCGCATCATCGAGGTCTACGAGATCCCCTACACCACCAAGACCGATGTCATCATCGAGCGCATCGTCAAGCTCTCCAAAGAGGGCAAGGTCAAGGAGATTGCCGACATCCGCGACGAGACCGACCTCTCGGGCCTGCGCATCGCCATCGACCTTAAGCGTGGCGTCGACCCCGACAAGCTCATGGCCAAGCTCTATCGCTCAACCACGCTGCAGGATTCATTCTCGTGCAACTTCAACGTGCTCGTCGACGGCTATCCCCGCGTTATGGGTGTGCGCCAGATCCTGCACGAGTGGGTCAAGTGGCGTATTGAGTCCACGCGTCGCCGCATTAACTTTGACCTGGGTAAAAAGTCCGAGCGCCTGCACCTGCTGCACGGCCTCGAGGCGATTTTGCTCGACATCGACAAGGCCATCGCCATCATCCGCGGCACCAAGCTCGAGGCCGAGGTCGTGCCCAACCTTATGAAGGGCTTCGACATCGACGAGACGCAGGCGGAATTTGTTGCCGAGCTCAAGCTCCGCAACATCAACGAGGAGTACATCCTCAACCGCACCAAGGACATTGCCAAGCTTGAGGGCGAGATTGCCGAGCTTGAGGAGATCCTCTCCAGCGAGGAGAACATCAAGAAGGTCATCAGCGACGAGCTGGCCGCAGTCAACAAGAAGTACGTGATGCCGCGTCGCACGGGCAGGATCGAGCCCCATGAGGTTATCGAGGTAAGCTTGGAGCCCGAGGTCGAGGAGTACCCAGTGACCATCATGCTCTCGCGCGATGGCTACCTTAAGAAGATGACGGACCGCGTGCTCAAGAAGGCGACCACGCTCAAGTACAAAGACGGCGACAAACCCTTTATCGAGTTCCCGTCCTCCAACACCCACGAGTTGCTGGTCTTTACCAACAAGAGCCAGGTGTACAAGTGCAAGGTTGCGGCGTTTGAGGATACCAAGTCGGCCCAGCTGGGCTCGTATCTGCCCACCGACCTCGAGATGGAGCCCGACGAGAGCGTCATCTGGGTCATCGACCCCGAGGACTATAAGGCCGACGTGCTGTTTGTCTTTGAGAACGGCCGCGTGGTGCGCGTCGCGCTTTCTGGATACGTCACCAAGACCAACCGCAAACGCCTCAAGAACGCCATCTACGGCGGCAGCAAGCTGCTGTATGCCCAGGTGCTCAAGGAAGACCGCGACATCGCATTGGTCTCGAGCGACTACCGCCTGATGAACTTCAACACGTCGCTGCTCAAGACCAAGACGACCACCAACACGCAGGGTGTCCAGGCCTTTACCGCCAAGAAGGGCCGCTCGGTCACCACCGTCGGCACGACCGAGGAGATCCTTGGCGCCGGCGTCTCGGCCGAGAAGTTCACCGCGCAGAGTCTGCCCTCCGCCGGTGCCCTCATGAAAGAAAACGACATGCCGAGTCTGTTTGACTAGGACGACGGCAGAACCGCCATAAGCTCTCAAAACGGTGGGGCCCGGAGCGCAGCAACATCGCGCTCCGGGCCCCGCTCGTTGCAACGTAGTCGGAATAACAGAACTCCCCGTTTTTCACTCCTGCAATCCCGCGGCACAAGACATGTTAAACCGTTAGCAAAACTTGCAAAAATTAGCAAAAGTTGCAAAAACTAGCAAAACCTGCAAAGGGGCCACCATGGATCGCAGCAAATGTCTCCGCCATGCCAGGCATGCTCGAAGATATTATCGAGCGAACCAAAGAAGCGGCAGATAGCCGCCTCTCATAGTTTCGCGCGTGCATAAGCGGCGTTCAGATTGAGCCAGTCGGCATCGATTGGACATATGCTCAGGAGACTCAGGGTAACTGGCGCACGGGCATGAATGGCGTCTTCAGGCAACTCGAGAAGCATGACGTCGGGCTTCTCTCGAAACGACCTATCGAGAGCTTTCCGATAAAGACATTGAGTTTTTGCTCGCGATGCTGCCCGATTCTGGCCCCAGCAGGGTCTCGGAGATAGCCAAACGCATGGCAATCGGCATTCCTCTTGGTAAGGATAGCAAGCATTTTCCACCAACACCGATTGCCATGCGTTCTTCTTGCCCTTAGGCGAGCTTGCGAGCGAGCTCTCGCACCTCTTCCAACTTGGGCGACGATGCCAT
>CAVALS010000305.1:0-2455 GCA_963589385.1 Bacteroidaceae bacterium | reverse complement strand
GCTCTAAGCTGTCGACCTGGGATGATTATGCGATTATGGCCATGGTCGAGGACGGCCTGGGCGTGAGCGTTCTTCCGGCGCTCATCTTGCGCCGTTGTCAGTTCGATGTTGCCGTGCGCCCGCTCGAGAGACATCCTCATCGGCAGATCAACGCCATATACCGCACCGCTGACGTTTCGCTTGCGGCGGCTCGTTTCCTTGAATATCTCTAAAAGCGCGTACCTGTTGTCTACTTTGGGACAATTCTCGAGGCTCGGTACATTTTCTTATGAAATTGAACTTTCGGATAATGTGCCGCGCTATACTGCTGCCTAAATTGAACTCAGGTTCAATTCGTGTTCTATAAATTGAACTTTGCCAGCAAGGAGGTTCCTGTGGCCCAAGAGACGTTTAGCGATCGCCTGCGACAGACTATGTCCGATCGCGACGTTCGCCAGTCGGACGTAATCCGCGCATCGGAGATGCTCGGCAAAAAACTCGGCAAGAGTCAGATGAGCCAATATGTGAGCGGCAAGACGATCCCGCGGCGCGACGTGGCTGAGCTGCTCGCCCGTATTTTGGAGGTCGATGTTACCTGGCTGCTTGCCGGCGACGCCGATCAAGGCGAGGCATCATCACCCCGCAACGATTCCAAGCCCGAACCCCATCCCTCAGCTCAAATTCCAAGGAGCACCACCATGCGTACTTTTTCTAAATCCACCAAGCTTGATAACGTCCTGTATGACGTGCGCGGTCCCGTCGTCGACGAGGCTGCCCGTATGGAGGACGAGGGCGAGCGCATCCTCAAGCTCAATATCGGCAACCCGGCGCCCTTCGGTTTCCGCACGCCCGACGAGGTCATCAAGGACATGCGCCAGCAGCTGCCCGACTGCGAAGGCTATTCCAACTCGCGTGGTCTGTTCTCCGCGCGCAAGGCAATCATGCAGTACTCGCAGATCAAAGGCCTGCCCAACGTTCAGATGGAGCACATCTACACGGGCAACGGCGTGTCCGAGCTCATTCAGCTTTCGATGAACGCGCTGCTCGACAACGGCGATGAGATCCTGATCCCCAGCCCCGACTACCCGCTGTGGACGGCGTGCGCGACCCTTGCCGGCGGCCATCCTGTGCACTACCTGTGCGACGAGCAGGCTGATTGGTATCCCGATCTGCAGGATATGGAGTCCAAGATCACGAGCGCGACCAAGGCCCTCGTCATCATCAACCCCAACAACCCCACGGGCTCCGTTTACCCGCGTGAGGTGCTCGAGGGCATCGTTGAGGTTGCGCGCAGGCACCAGCTCATGATTTTTGCAGACGAGATCTACGACCGCCTGTGCATGGACGGCTATGAGCACGTCTCGATTGCCTCGCTCGCTCCCGATCTGCCCTGTGTCACCTTTAGCGGCCTTTCCAAGTCGCACATGATCGCGGGCTATCGCATTGGCTGGATGGTGCTTTCGGGCAACCAGCGCTGCATGAGCGACTTCATCATGGGCATCAACATGCTCTCCAACATGCGCCTGTGCTCCAACGTGCCGGCCCAGTCAATCGTCCAGACGGCGCTCGGCGGCCATCAGTCGGTCAACGACTATATCCGTCCCGGCGGTCGTGTCTACGAGCAGCGCAACTTTGTGTATGAGGCGCTCAACAAGATCGACGGCATCTCGGTGGTCAAGCCGCGCGCGGCGTTCTACATCTTCCCCAAGATGGATGTTAAGAAGTTCAACATCACCGATGACGAGCAGTTTGCCCTCGACCTGCTGCACGAGAAGAAGATTCTGATCACGCGCGGCGGCGGCTTTAACTGGGCCGAGCCCGATCACTTCCGCATCGTGTACCTGCCGCGCATGGAAGTGCTCAAAGAGTCGCTCGAAGACCTCGCCGACTTCTTCGATCACTACCGCCAGAGCTAGTGGGATAGAAGTTCCGCACTATGAAAAGCTTCCTGCAGTTGTTTTGCTGCAGGGAGCTTTCTTGAATCGGCGGAACTAGATTACGATTCCTTGGCAGTGGTCGATTTCGTGTTGGATGATCTCGGCGGTGTAGCCCGAGAAGTTTTTGATGCGGTGGATGAAGCTCTCGTCCAAATACTCCACCTTAATGCGGCGATAGCGGGTACAAGGACGCTCGCCGATCAGCGAGAGGCATCCTTCGCTCGTCTGATAGGCATTGACCTGCTCAAGAATTTGAGGGTTGTACATCAGGAGTGCCCTGTTGCCGTCCTTTACGCAGATGATGCGTTTGCGCACGCCGATCATGTTGGCGGCGAGGCCCACGCACTCGTGCTCATGCTCGTGGAGCGTATCCAGGAGGTCCTGCCCGGTCGCGGCATCGTCGGGTCCCGCGTCTTCAGAAGGCAGGCGCAAAAAGAACTCGGATTTCATGATGGGCTTAATCATGGCGGGCTCCTCATGTCTCATGCTTTCGTGGACTTTTAATAATAGCGCGGAAGGAAAGCTGTGCGTCCGCGTTA
>CAVALS010000304.1:0-2471 GCA_963589385.1 Bacteroidaceae bacterium | reverse complement strand
TGCCATCGAGACGAGATCCCGGCGCACGATATCGCGGCGGCGCTGGCCACGCGCTTTGGCGTGCCGGTCGTTGCAAGCACGGGTTTTCATGTTGAACAGGCGAGCGGGAACGACCTGCGGCGCGTGCTCGACACCACCAAGGAGCTCATCGCCGCGCTCGAGGAAGCCGCAGCCCGTATTCTGCGCGCCGGCTGGGATGAGGGCGGCGCGGGCGCCGAGGTCGTGGCGGTCGATGCCGCGACCGGCGAGGCGCTTGGCCCTGTCGACCGCATCGAGGCCCATACCGGCGAGGGCATTTTGCATCAAGCATTTCTGACGCTTTTGGTCGAGGGCCGGGGCGAAGACGCGCGCCTGCTGCTCTGTCGCCGCAGTTCGCTCAAGCGCCTGTGGGGTGGGGTGCTGGCCGATAGCTGTGCCGGCCATCCGCTCCCCGGGGAAGACGTCGCGGCCGCCACGGCGCGCCGCATCAACGAAGAGCTCGGCATTGCGCGCGAGCCCGATCAGCTCGAGCACCTCGGACACGTGGTGTACCGTGAGGACCACGGCGATGGTCGTTGCGAGTGCGAATGGTGCGAGGTCTACCTTGCCCATGTTGAGCCGGGCGAGCTGCATATCAACCAAGAGGAGATCTCGGAGGTGCGCCGCGTGGCCCCGTCCGAGCTCGACGGCTACCTGCAGGGCCGCCCCGAGCAGCTGGCCCCCTGGCTCCGCGAGGCCCTCAGCGACCCATCCATCCGTACGGCCCTCGCTATGTGACAAAGGACAGTCCCTTTGTCACATCCAAACCATCACAACATTCGATGGAAATCTCGAAATCGAGGAAAAGCGTCGAATGTTGTGACGGTTTTTCTGCCCAAGGGGAGGGCCGCAACCCATCCAAAAAATCCGCTTGACTGTATTGCCGCAACACAGCGCAACGTAAGGGGTGTCCGATAACGGGCGCCCCTTTTTAAGTGGCAACGTGGCTGCGAATCCGGAGCGCCCCCAACAAGAAAGGTGGGGAGATGGAAGCGGAAAAGAAGGCGTTTAAGATCACCAAGCGCGAAATTGGCTTTGTGCTGGGTATCGTTGTCTTTTTGCTAGTGAAGTTTCTTCCTTTGGCGGAGCTGAGCTCGACGGTCGAGCTCACGGTCGGCGGTCAGACCTGTCTGGCACTGACGCTCGCCACGGTGGTGTTCTGGGCATGTGGCGTGGCACAGCCGGGCTTTGTGGGCCTGCTCTACTGCGCGTTGCTCGTTCTGTTCAAGGTGTGCGTGGACGACACGGGCGCCGCGAGCATCTCGGCGACGGTCGCCTCCACGTTTAGCTCGTGGACCAAGGCCACCATGTGGCTCGTCATCGGCGCCTACCTCATCGCCAGCGCGGTCAAGGAGTCGGGCCTGGGCGAGCGCATCGCCTACGCGTTCATGCTCAAGTTCGTGCGCGACGCCAAGTCGCTCATCATCTCGATCTTCGCGCTCACCTTTGTGCTGTCGCTGCTGATCCCGCATCCGTTCCCCCGCGCCTTCCTCATCCTGGCCGTCGTCTCGGTCATCGCCGAGTCCGCCGGCTACGGTGACGAGGACAAGGGCAAGCTTGGCTTCCTCGTGTTTGCCGCTGCCGCCCCGGGCTCCATGTTCTTCTTGACGGGCGACTCCACGCTCAACCCGCTCGTTGCGCAGTACAGCGCCGAGGCCGGCGGTGCGAGCCCGTCCTTCGTCGACTGGTTCCTGTACATGAGCGTGCCCATGCTGGTCGCGCTGCTGTGCACCCTGTTCCTGGGCCTCTTCCTCTTTAAGCCCAGCAAGGAGCTCGTCTACGACCGCGAGCAGATCGTGGCCAAGCAGGCCGCGCTCGGCAAGCTCTCCGTCAAGGAAATCCGCACCATCGTGTGGCTCGTCATCGCCATCGCGCTGTGGCTCACCGTCTCGGGCGACTACATCGGCTGGGTCACCCTGGCCATTGGTGTCGCTCTCGCCATGCCCATCATCGGCGAAGTTCTCACCCCCGCCAACTGGAACGCTGTCGACATCAAGTCCCTCATGTTCCTGACGGCCGCCATGGCCGTGGGCTCCGTGGGTGGTGCCACCGGCATGAACGCCTGGATCGCCGGCGTCGTGCTCCCCAGCTCCGTGCCCGAGAACATCTTCCTGTTCGCCCTGCTTGTCGCTGCGCTTTCCATGATCATCCACATGTTCATGGGCTCGGTCATGGCCGTGCTCGGCGTGTGCGTGCCGGCGTTCATCAGCTTTGCGGCCGGCTCCAGCGTGAGCCCGCTCGCCGTGGCGCTCATCGTTTTCACGTCCATCAACATCCACTACATCCTGCCGTTCCATAACCTGCCGATCCTTATCGGCGAAGGCAAGGACGCCGGCGGCTACACCTCCAAAGAGGCCATGCGCATGGGCATCCCCCTCACCGCGGTCGTCTTTATCGTCGTGCTGGTCGAGGCCGCCTGGTTCCACCTCTTTGGCCTGATGTAAGCGGTCGAG
>CAVALS010000303.1:0-2474 GCA_963589385.1 Bacteroidaceae bacterium | reverse complement strand
GAGCACAACCTTGCCAAGGTTGGGGTCGCGGGTTCGAGCCCCGTTGTCCGCTCCAAACGCATCAGCCCGACTACCACGGTAGCCGGGCTTTTTTGTACCCATCGCCTGGGCTCGAACCCGAGAGGGAGCGAGCGTTTTGGGGCGTGGCTGTGGCGTTGTTTGCTGCGAATGTGCGCTTTGGGCGTATCATCGTGGGCATCTCGCATAACCTCGTTGCAAGGGAGATACGCCCCGTGGCTACAGAAAAGTCTTCTTCGCGCTCATGGATGTCCGATGCCGCGATCTATCAGATCTACCCGCGCTCGTTTAAGGATTCGACTGGTTCGGGTCTGGGCGATATCGCGGGCATTACCCAGCAGATGGACTATCTTGAGCGGCTGGGTATCGAGGCCATCTGGCTGAGCCCGTTTTACCCATCGCCTCTTGTCGATGGTGGCTATGATGTGGCGGACTACTGCGATGTCGATCCACGTCTCGGCTCGCTTGACGACTTCGATGATATGATCGCTGCGGCTCACGCGCGCGGCATCAAGGTCATCGTCGACATCGTGCCCAACCATTCATCCAGCCAGCACCCCTGGTTCAAAGCCGCTCTTGCCGCCGGCCCCGGATCGCCCGAGCGCGCCCGTTATATCTTCCGCGATGGTCGCGGCGAGCATGGCGAGCTGCCTCCCACCAATTGGAATGCCAACTTTGGCGGCCCCGCATGGACGCGTGTTGCGGACGGTCAGTGGTATCTGCACATGTTTACGCCCGAGCAGCCGGACTTTGACTGGTCATGCCCTGAGGTTCACGCGCTCTTTTGCGACGTCCTGGCGTTTTGGAGCGATCGAGGCGTCGACGGCTTTCGCATTGATGTGGCGCAGGGTCTCGCCAAGGATCTCGACCGCGATGACCTCGACCGGTGGCATCTCGCCGAGGGCGATGACATGGTTGACGACGGCACCCATCCGCTGTGGGACCGCAACGAGGTCCACGAGATCTATCGCGAGTGGCGTCGCGTGTTCGACCGCTATGATCCGCCGCGCAGCGCCGTTGCCGAGGCGTGGGTGCTGCCCGAGCGTCAGTATCTTTACGCGCGTCCCAGCGAGCTTGGTCAGACATTTAACTTTGAGTTCGCCAAGGCCACTTGGACCTATGATGACATGCACGCTGCAATCGAGGAGGGCTTGAAGGCGGCCATCGAATCCGATTCCGCCTCGACCTGGGTACTCTCCAACCACGACGTGCCGCGCGTGGCGACACGCTATGCCCTGCCGCAAATCAAGACGACGCGCTACCACCAGATTGCGCTCGACTGGCTCTTACGCGACGGGTCGTCTTATGACGAGGACCGTGAACTCGGCGAGCGCCGCGCGCGGGCGGCCCTTTTGCTTGAGCTGGCGCTTCCGGGCTCGGCATACGTGTATCAGGGTGAGGAGCTCGGCCTTTTTGAGGTGGCTGACATTCCGTGGGCAGCACTCGAAGATCCCACTGCGACCAATACGCACGGACCGAAGCGCGAGAAGGGGCGCGACGGCTGCCGTGTGCCCCTGCCGTGGGTGGCAGCGGACGATCCCGCACAGGGCGGATCGTTTGGGTTTTCACCGGCCGACGCCGATGCGGCGCCCCATCTGCCGCAGCCTGCATGGTTTTCCGATTACGCTGCCGATAGAGAAGAAGCGGACCCGACATCGATGCTTGTGCTCTATCGTGACGCCCTCTGGCTGCGGCGCAAGCTGCACGGGTGCGCCAACGATCTTGCGTGGCTCGATCTTGACGGGCGCACCGGCCTTGCGGATGGTGCCGAGGGCGCTGAGGGCGGCGTCATCGCCTATCGCCGCGACAGCGGCTGGGCGTGTGTGACGAACTTCGGTGCAGCACCCGTGGAGCTGCCGGCGGGCAGGGTCCTGCTCACCTCATCACCGCTTGCAGACGGCAGGCTCGCGCAGGACAGCTCCGCCTGGATCATGCTCGGTGAGATATAGGAGCCTCTTGCGGCGAGTTTGCGTTTGTCTGCGCCTTCCGTGGCGGCTGATGTCTTCGCGAGGTTCGCGAGGGCGTCGCAAAACTTTTCAAAAAAAGTTCTTGCATAGGATGCGGTCATCACGTAAGATTAATCCTCGTAAGCGGACATGGCTCAGTTGGTAGAGCACAACCTTGCCAAGGTTGGGGTCGCGGGTTCGAGCCCCGTTGTCCGCTCCATTTGGGCGTTTAGCTCAGGGGGAGAGCGCTTCCCTGACACGGAAGAGGTCAGAAGTTCAAATCTTCTAACGCCCACCAAATGTTCGCAGCTCAGAGGCTACGCCCTCTGGGCTGTTTTGTTTTGCTACCAAGCATGCCGCCAAATAAGCCACCAAATATTGATCCAAGGTCCGTACGCGATGGTCTTCGCATCCCGTAGAGGTGCCGGCAGATTGCATACGTCCTGGCCGATCGTGACCGCAACATGTTGGTCAAGCATAATCTTTTGGATTCTTTTGGCGTGAGCGGCT
>CAVALS010000302.1:0-2474 GCA_963589385.1 Bacteroidaceae bacterium | reverse complement strand
CTTCTTTCCGTCTTCACGTTCGAATATCACAGTGCGCCGATTAGTTTCGGAACGGAACATCCATAGCACTTCCTCCCGCACCTTTTGAGCATCGATACTGAACCAGTATTGGTAGCGGTTTTCATCTTTGGCAATGAATTCGATATAGAACGTCGATGGCTGTTTTGCGCTTTCGTTGTCCAACAAAAAAGGCTGTGTATTGATGCCTTCGCGAGGCGCAAAACTGTTGCGCACAAAGTTAGAGAAAAAATTCATGCATTTGAGTAGGTTCGACTTGCCGGCAGCATTATCACCATAAATGACGGCAATAGGCGAAATCTTGGTCTGCGCATCTTGCCCATTTTGAGTGCTGTGCTTACCCTTGCGGAGTAAGGTAAATTCCTGCTCGTTCTTAAAACTCAGACAATTTTCAACAGTGAAGTTGAGCAGCATTCATTCCGCTCCTTGGTTTTCCGTTTTTCTCTATTGTAATGACATACTACATGAAACTCAGCAAATCTCAATCTTCAGACCTCTTTCTAATCTTTATTGTCAATAATTACACCTGAAACTATATAGATGCACAGCCACATCACTACGCATGCCAAGGAGACCTAGGCTGATCGAAAGGCAGATAGACGATTAGATTGGCCTCGTGTCCCAAGAATCGTTAAAACTATGATGCTCTCAGATATGGCTCTGTCTCTCAATTTCAGGTAGTGCCCGAAGGTTTGCGCACTTAGGGTCGTGCCCGTCCATGGGACGATGATCAGTTCGCTTCCTGCAGGTTGTCATCGAGCCGGGACATGTCGAGGTAGCGGCGCGTGCTCCATTCGTTCGCGGTGACGTACCTGGTTCTGGCGCAGATGAGCATCAACGCGCTGTTGCCGTCCGGGAAACTGCCGACGACGCGCGTGCGACGCCGGATCTCCCGGTTCAGCCGTTCGATCATGTTGTTCGTGCGGATCCTCCTGCGGTGCTCCGTCGGGAATTCCGGCAAAAGGTAGGCGGTCGTCTCCCCGATGCCCTCGCGCAGGCAGCCGGCCGCCGCCTTGAGCTTCCTGGACTCCATCTCCGCGGCGACCGTCCCGGCCTTGGCGAGGGCGGATTCGCGGGACTCCATGGCGAATATCGCCTTCAGGGCCGCGGACGCCCAATCCCGGTGGTTGGGCGGCACCTTCGAGAGCACGTTGCGCATGAAGTGCACCATGCACCGCTGGTACTTCGCCCGGGGAAGCATCGAGTTCACCGTGGAGACGAGTCCCGCGCACCGGTCGCCGACCACGAGGCGCACGCCCTTCAAACCGCGTTCGATCATGCTTCGTATGAACTGCTCCCAGCTGGCAGCGTCCTCCCTCATGCCCTCCGTCACGCCGATGACCTCGCGGTGGCCCTCCGCGTTGACGCCGATGGCGACGAGGACGCTGACGTTCTCCACGCTTCCGCCCCAGGAGCGCTTGTGCCACACGCCGTCCATGAACACGTACGGGTATTCGGATTCCAATGGCCGGGTGCGCCATCGGTCGATGTCGTCATACACGCGCTTGAGCTTGTCGGAAAGGGTCTGGGATGGCATCCTGTCACCCCACAGCAGTTTGCTGATGTCGTCGACCTGACGGGTGCTCACTCCCGCCAGGTACATCTCCATCAACGCCTCCTCGACGCTGGACTCCCGCCTGCGGTAGCGTTCGATGACCGCGGATTCGAAGACCGCGCCCTTGAGTTTCGGCACCCTGAGCTCGAGCCTGCCCGCCTTTGCCGTGAGCGTGCGTTCGTAGTGGCCGGCCCTGTACGCCTTGCGCCCCTCCTTGCGTTCGTATCTGGCGGCCCCGGTGATCTCGTCGGCCTCGGCGTCGAGCATGGCGTTGAGGATCTGGGTCATCTTCTCGGTGACCAGCCGGTCGAGTTTGGTCTCGAACAGGTTCTGGTCGATCTGTATGATGTTGCTGTCGGGCATGGCTGCGCGTCCTGCTTTCCAATTGCGATTCTTTGTTTGGCGACTGAAAATCGTACACAGGACGCGGGCCATGCCCGCTTCAACATCTCAACGAAGAACAAAACCGAAAGTGCGCAGGAATTCGGACGTTATCAAATCAAACTGCCTAAATTCGGGTGGGGCAAGAAATAAACCAAGACCCGCGCTATGGTCTGAGGGGGTGTGTTCGGTTTAGGAGACATGCTCCCGGCTCACTTTTTAACGTTTTGTATGCCCCTCCGTCAGCAACCCGTATGCCCAAGCTTCCACGCGAAGCATATCCCTGAGAATATCCTCAGGCAACTTGCGATTAGCTTCAGATGAGAATAATCTACTCAAAGCTAGCGTGTTATAAGCAGAGCCCTCCTCAGATCCGTGGCACATCGAAAGGATTCCTCTTTGTGAGCTGCACCTGCGCCTGTTGTTCCACATATGGTTGTAGAACCGCCAACACCTCCGGTACTTCATGGGTTACGGCATAGTACAGGCGATCAAAATCAAGTCCGTCATAATCATGGGC
>CAVALS010000301.1:0-2500 GCA_963589385.1 Bacteroidaceae bacterium | reverse complement strand
CGCTTGTCCTCCTCGGCGTGGGCCTCAGCGTCCTTGACCATGCGGTCGACCTCGTCGTCGGAGAGCGCGGTGGAGCCGGAGATGGTGATCTGCTGCTCCTTGCCGGTGCCCTTGTCCTTAGCGGAGACCTTGACGATACCGTTGGCGTCGATGTCGAAGGTGACCTCGATCTGCGGCACGCCGCGGCGGGCAGCCGGGATACCGGTCAGCTGGAACTTACCGAGCGACTTGTTGTCGCGGGCAAGCTCGCGCTCGCCCTGGAGCACGTTGATCTCGACGCTGGTCTGGTTGTCGGCAGCGGTGGAGTAGACCTCGGTCTTGGAGGTCGGGATCGTGGTATTGCGGTCGATCATCTTGGTCATGATGCCGCCCATGGTCTCGACGCCCAGCGACAGCGGGGTAACGTCGAGCAGCAGGATGCCCTCGACGTCGCCGGTGAGCACGCCGCCCTGGACGGCAGCGCCGTCGGCAACGACCTCGTCGGGGTTCACGGACATGTTGGGCTGCTTGCCGGTCATGGTCTTGACGAGCTCCTGGACGGCGGGCATACGGGTGGAGCCGCCGACGAGGATGACCTCGGTCAGATCGGAGAGCTTAAGCTTGGCGTCGCGCAGGGCGTTGGTGACAGGCTGCTTGCAGCGCTCGAGCAGGTCGCGGGTGATCTTCTCGAACTCGGCGCGGGTCAGCGTGTAGTTGAGGTGCAGCGGGCCGGACTGGTTCATGGTGATGAACGGCAGGTTGATGGTGGTCTGCTGAGCGGCGGAGAGCTCCTTCTTGGCGTTCTCGGCAGCCTCCTTCAGACGCTGCAGGGCCATGGGGTCCTGACGCAGGTCGACACCGTTCTCCTGCTGGAACTTATCGGCCATCCAGTCGATGACGCGCTGATCCCAGTCGTCGCCGCCCAGGTGGTTATCGCCCGAGGTGGACAGAACCTCAAACACGCCGTCGGCGAGGTCGAGGATGGAGACGTCGAAGGTGCCGCCGCCCAGGTCGAAGACCAGGATGCGCTGGTCGGTGCCCTGCTTGTCCAGGCCATAGGCCAGAGCAGCAGCGGTCGGCTCGTTGACGATACGCTTGACGTTGAGGCCGGCGATCTTACCGGCATCCTTGGTGGCCTGACGCTGGGCGTCGTTGAAGTAGGCCGGGACGGTGATGACGGCGTCGGTGACGGTCTCGCCCAGATACTTCTCGGCGTCAGCCTTCATCTTGGCGAGCGTCATGGCGCTCACCTGCTCGGCGGTGTAATCCTTGCCCTCGATATCGACGACGGCACGGCCGCCCTGGCCCTCCTTGACCTCATACGGCACGGTCTTGATCTCGGAGGTGCACTCGGAGTACTTGCGGCCCATGAAGCGCTTGATGGAGAACACGGTGTTCTTGGGGTTGGTGACAGCCTGGTTCTTAGCGGCCTTACCCACGACGCGGTCGCCGTCAGCACGGAAGCCCACGACGGACGGGGTGGTGCGGTCGCCCTCGGCGTTCACGATAATGGTCGGAGAACCGCCCTCGAGAACGGCCATTGCGGAGTTAGTAGTACCAAGGTCGATACCAAGAATCTTACTCATTAGAAATTCCCTCTCTCTTTTGCGTTCGCGCCGCCTCGGCGGTCTGCCGCGCGGCGCTTCGGCTTGTCTTTCAGGATGTAGTGTATCCCCTTATGGGCCGGAATATACAAAATCTAAGTCAATTCATATAAGATTTCTTATTGCCGAGAGTTTAGGTTCTTAAATGCGCAGGTAGATGCGCTGATTGAGTTCTCGGCAAATCTATCGAGATCTATGTAGAGATGACTGAGGTTTGGGTCCGAGGGTGCCTGGGGCTGCCTTGCGGAAAGCCTGTCCCAGTTTTCGGCAAAATAACGGGATGCCCTTTCCGCAGGCGCGCTCAATAGCTCAATATTTCAAGTCACCTTTAGCTAACATTTGCGCAGCTCAACGGCCCCACCTGCGTGTTTTTTAGTAAGCCGCGGCATACTCGGCGAACGGTATGAAGATGCCGGTCAGAGGGTATTGCAAACGGTCGCTCCCGTGGTATGTTTTTGCCCGAATCAAACCGGCGCGCATCGCCTGTAGCGTCGGTCAACAGAGAGGAAACTACCATGGCTCATCCCGTAATTGATGCCGACGAGTGCATCGCTTGTGGCGTTTGCGTCGACTCCTGCCCCGCTGGCGTTCTGGAGCTCCAGGACGTCGCTACCGTCGCTGACGAGGACTCCTGCGTCGCCTGTGGCGCTTGCCAGGACGCTTGCCCCGCTGGCGCGATCACCGAGATCGTCGAGGAGTAACAACTCCCCCACTTGCACACTCAAAAGTACACCGTGCACAAAAAAGGAGGCTTCCGCATCGCCGCGGAGGCCTCCTTTTGCATATGTGGGCAGCTAATTTGGAGCGGGACCCTTGGCAGTTGCGGTGGAATAGTTCCTGTTTTATGTCTTGGATGCCGATTTGGGGGTGCGGACGATTTCTTGGACCGCGCCTAGGCGTATCCAAGCTTCCTGCGG
>CAVALS010000300.1:0-2503 GCA_963589385.1 Bacteroidaceae bacterium | reverse complement strand
CTCGGCGGTCGTTGCCTTACTCATGTGCCTCGCCTCCTTCCTGGGTCTGAGCTTGTGTTGCGGATGCCTCGGTGTCGGCTTCGACGGCCTCTTCGCTCTCGGCAGACATCTTGTTCTGCGAGGTAAAGGTCTCGCGGTAGATCTCGCTCGTCTTGAGCAGCTCATCGTGGTTGCCGATCTGCGCGATGCGGCCGCCCTCCATGACGATGATGCGGTCTGCATCCTGCACGGAGCTAATGCGCTGGGCGATGATGAGCTTGGTCGTGTTGGGCAGATAGCTTGCCAGCCCTGCGCGGATCTTGGCGTCGGTCTTGGTGTCGACGGCGCTGGTGGAGTCGTCCAGGATCAAGATCTTGGGGCGACGCAGCAGGGCACGCGCAATGCACAGGCGCTGCTTCTGACCGCCCGAGACATTGGAGCCGCCCTGCTCGATCCAGGTGTCATAGCCCTTGGGGAAGCCGTCGACAAACTCATCGGCGCAGGCCAGGTGCGCGGCCTCGCGGACTTCCTCGTCGGTGGCGTTCGGGTCGCCCCAGCGCAGGTTCTCGGCGATGGTGCCGCTAAACAGCACGTTTTTCTGCAGCACCATGGCGACCTGGTGGCGCAGCGCGTCTAGGTCGTAGTCGCGCACGTTCATGCCGCCCACGCGCACGGTGCCTTCGGTGGCGTCGTACAGGCGGGCGATGAGGTTTACGAGCGTGGACTTGGCCGAGCCGGTGCCGCCGATGATGCCGATGGTCTCGCCGCTCTTAATGTGCAGGTCGATATCGTCGAGCGCCTGGCGCTTCGCATGCGCGGAGTACTTAAAGCTCACGTGGTCAAAGTCGATGGAACCGTCGGCAACCTCGAGCACGGGCTCGGCGGGATTGGCGATCGTGGGCTCGGCGGCCAGCACCTCGGTAATGCGGTGCGCCGATTCGTCGGCCATGGTCACCATGACAAAGATCATCGACAGCTGCATCAGACTCATGAGGATTTGGAAGCCATAGGTAAAGATTGAGGAGAGCTGGCCCACGTCGAACAGCGTGCCCTGGCTCGTGATGATGAGCTTGGAGCCCAGGTAGATGATGACGACAAATGCGCCGTTGACGCAGATGTTCATCATGGGGTTGTTAAAGGCAAGCAGCTTCTCGGCGCGGGTGAAGTCCATCTGGACGTCGCGCGCGGCGGTCGCGAACTTCTCCTTCTCAAAGTCTTCGCGCACATAGCTCTTGACCACGCGCATGCCGGTGACGTTTTCCTCGACGGACTCGTTAAGGGCGTCATACTTGTGGAACACGCGCGAGAAGATGGGACGCGCCTTAAAGATGATAAAGAACAGCCCAAAGCCCAGCAGCGGAATGATGACCAGGTAGACCATGGCGACGCTGCCGCCCATGATAAATGCCATGGTAAAGGCGAAGATCAATACCAGCGGCGCGCGCACGGCGATACGGATGATCATCATAAAGGCCTGCTGCACGTTGTTGATATCGGTGGTCAGGCGCGTGACGAGCGAGGAGCTCGAGAACTCATCGATGTTGGCAAAGCTGAACGTCTGGATCTTGTAGAACAGGTCGTGACGCAGGTTCTTAGCGAAGCCGCAACTCGCATGGCTGCAGGTGACGCCGGCAGCGGCGCCAAAAGCAAGCGACGTCAGCGCGATGAGCACCAAAAAGCCCGCGGTGGGAAGCATCTCGGCTACGGTGGCGCCGTCTTTGATGGCATCGATCAGGTTGGCGGTGATAAATGGAATCAGCATCTCGCAGAGTACCTCGCCAAGCACGAGCAACGGCGTGGCAACGGTGACTTTCATATAGTCGCGGATGCTGCCCATGAGGGTTTTAATCATCCAGTTCCTCCCAGGTTTTGCGGATTTTCTCGAGCATTTCGGCGAGCTGCTCGCGCTCGTCGTGGGTAAGGGCACTAAAGGCCTGCTCTCTAAAGCGAATGCGGGCCGCCTGCTCAACGCGGGCCTTTTCCCATCCGGCTTCGGTTAGGCGAATGGTGAGCTGCCGACGGTCTTTGGGATTGCGGTTGCGCTCGATAAGACCGCCCATTTCGAGCTTGGACAGAATCTCGGAAAGGGACCCCGGCTTGAGGTCGAAGTGCATGCCGAGTTCCTGTTGGGACAGCTCGCCGGTAGGCTGCTTGGCGAGTAGGCAGACAATAGGCGCCTTGCCAGATATGCCGCCGCCGTGAAAATGCATGTAATGGCCGCAAAATCCCAGCCCATGGAGGATTCTCTTGGCGAGACGGTCCTCCTTGGACTGAGTCTCGGGCTCGTCTGCCGGCTGTGAGGGGTCGCCGCCGGGTTCATGCGGATAGGCGAGTGGTTCATCACACATATCTAAGTTTCGCTCCTTTCTTTAGTTAGGTAGATGAATTGTTTTGTGCCTAACTAATCTAGGAGCGTGAGAAACCAATGTCAAGGTACCAGACTAGTGGTTACGCGGTTTTGCCAAACCGCGTAACGGCTCGACGCTGCGCGGGCCGCATTTGGACAATCTGACGTTCAACTTCA
>CAVALS010000299.1:0-2517 GCA_963589385.1 Bacteroidaceae bacterium | reverse complement strand
GCGTTTGCCCTGTGCCATGCCCATAAAGAGCATGCCCAGCGCGACGAGCGATTTACCCGATCCGGTCGGTGTGCCTAAGATGACGTGATCGCCGGCAGCCAGGTCCATGAGGGCCTCTTCTTGGTGATCCCACAGTTCAATACCGCGATCGCTCGTCCATTCAAAGAAACGCTCGAAGGCCTGGTCGGGCGTGAGCCATGGCTCGGGCTCACTGCCATCCTCGGGCTCCCACCAGGTGGGGGAGAGCGCGCCGAGCGAGCCAAACTCGGCTTCGGTTCCCGTGCCGCCCGAGAATGAGCTGGCGGCGCCGGCGCCGGAGACAGTGCTGGCGGCGGTATTTGTCGTGGTCTGTGCCATGTGTTTGCTTTCTCTCGCGTTTGTCCGCCATCCATTATGGCGTAGCGGCGGCGCGGGGTGCCAGCGCGCGAGAAAATGCAGGAAATGGGCGCGTGGTACTAGCGTTCCTGAGGCAGGCGCTTCTTGCCCTTGCGGGCGCGGTTTCTAAAGTTCTCGACGGCTTCTTCCATGCCCAGAGGTACATAGGTGAGCTCATCGAGGTTATCGGGCAGGTAGCAGGCAAGGCTTTGCTCCTGCGCGCGGCCCGCCGCGAGCTGTTCATCGCTGGGCTGCGCGCCGGGTGTGGCGCAAATGCCATAGACGACGGCACCCATCTCGCGCGTGCGGCATTCATATTCGGTCTCGGGGTGCTCGGGATGGTCGCGGCGGACGTTGTCGCTTACCCAAAGCGTGTCGTAGCCGGCCGCGGCAAACTGCCCCAGGGCGTAGTCGCGCAATGGCTTGCTGTCGGTTCGCAGCGTGACGGTGGCACCGGTTGAAAAGAGCGGGCGGTAGAGCATCAGATGGCCGACATGGACGAGTCGTTTTTTGGCGTACTTGGCCTTGGGCTGCGGCGTGGGAAAGTTAATGGTGATGGCATCGAGCTCGCCTGCGGCAAATAGCTGCGGCAGCGATGCGGCGCCTCGGGGCAGAACGAGCGCGTTGGTCAGCTCCTGCTCGCATATCTTCTGGGCAGCATAGGCAATGCAGATGGGTTCCTGGTCCATGCCGATAAAGAGGGTGTTTGGCTCGTGGGCCGCACGCTCTACAAGGTACGTTCCCTTGCCACAACCAAGATCAAGGTGAAGGTGTCCGAAAGGCTTGCCGCCAGCCGGCGCGCAAACCTTGCGCCAATCTCCGGCATATGCCTCGGGGTTCGTCTCAATCGCATCGGCGTAGCGTTCCAAGCGCTCCTCGAGCACAAAGTTCTTAGGCGTGCGAACGTGGACGGCTCCCATGAGGCTCCTTGGTCAAAATTATGGAACGCATAGCTGTGCGTTTCGTCAATGGGTTGAAAAAGGGGTGGGCATAGTTTGCCCGAAAGACGCGGTGCGGCTCGACGGCGAGTCGTCGGTGCCTACAGGCGCTTGAGAATCACATAGCGGTTGAGATCGCCGCTGCGACCGTCAGCATGGAAGCGCTCAAGCTCGCGCACGGGGACCTCGCCGCTCTTGTAGAACGTACGGACGCCGCGCACCAGGTCGGTGATCTGCTGATCGTCAAAGTGATGACAATAGCGGTAGGCGTGGCGGTCGTTTTGCCAGCCAATGAGGTGGTCGCCGGCTTCAAACTGCGCGGAAGCGTAACCCTCAAACGGCGGGGTGAGCTCGGCGCGAGCCTCGGCTCGAACGGCCTTGCGCGCCATGCGCTCGTCGTTCATAAACTCCCAAAAGCTGATGGCGATGATGCCGCCTGGGCGCGTCTGACGCACCAGGGCGTCGAGCACGCGTACGCGGTACTCGCACGATGGCACGTGGTGCATAAAGCCAAAGCAGACCGAGATGTCGGCGAGCGGGGCGTCGAAAAGCACATCGGGCGTCTCGGCGGGGTTGAGCTTCATGAGGGCGTCGAGCACATCGAGTTCCTGGAAGTGCAGGTTGGGAATGCGCAGGGCGTGGCCATGTGCATCGATAGCCAAATCTTGACACGAGTCGACACCATAGAACTCAAACGGGCAGCTGGCATCTGCCGAGGGGTTTGCGCCGTCGACGCCCTTGGCGGCAAGTGCGCCGCCGGCGGCAAAGTTCTCGAATCGCATATTGCCGCAGGCAAGATCGAAGACGCGGACGGGATGCTCGATGGTGGCGACGTCGAGCTGTTCGAGTGCGATGTCCATGGTGCGGACCCAGCCCGGCCACGGGGCCTGGCGCGTATCGGAGAAGGAGGCGGAGTGCTCGCGATAGAACGTGTTGTTGAGCTGGATGAGCGATGAGGCGAAATCGCGGTTCACGGCGCGGGACTCCCTCCGTTGGCGGTGCGGAATAAACGGTACGACCATACTACCGTTAACGCCGCAACGGGGACAACCGGGCTGCGGGTCATTGCTTGGTTTGGACACATTTTCGCAGCTCATGCGCGCCCGCAACCGCCGGTTGTCAAAAATCCCACTAAAATAGGTGGCATGTTTTTGGCGGTGGCGGATAGATTTTTAACTGTGCAAGGCGCCTTAAGAACAAAAAC
>CAVALS010000298.1:0-2519 GCA_963589385.1 Bacteroidaceae bacterium | reverse complement strand
GCCGCAGCAGCATCCCCGCGATGGCGGAAAAGTACGACGTTGACGTTCTTGAGCATCGCGAGCGTGGACTGACCGGTGCCAAAATCGTCCATATAGGTCGAGAAGCCGCGGGTGTGCAGATCTGCGGTCAGCTTATCCACGGCCTCGGATTCTCCCGTATAAGCCGTCTCGGTGATCTCGATACGCATGAGCTCGGGCGGTAGGTTGTATTGGGCGGCGAGCGCCCCCATATGTTCGGCAACGTCGCAGGCAAGGATATCCACGCGCGACACATTAAGCGAGACCGGAACCACGCGAAGACGGCGATCGAGACGCTCGCGAAGCCATATGGCGACACCCTGCCAAATGTACTTGTCGAGCGTCACTACAAAGCCGCTTTCCTCGAGTGCGGGGATAAACGTTGTGGGCGAAATGAGAGAGCCGTCCTTGTCAATCCAGCGGGTGAGTGCTTCGGCGCCAATAATCTCGCCGGTTTCCATATCGACCTGGGGCTGAAGATAGTACGTGATGCGACCATTTGACAGCGCGTACTGGAATTCGGTCAGCGTGCGGCGGAACGCGACTTCGCGCTCGTACTCCGCGGGGCGGAAAATAGCAATGCGCTCCTTAAAGTCGTTTTTTGCGCGTCGATTGGTAAACATGGCCTTTGCCTGCGCATCGATGGTGATTTCCTCATTGGAGTCGATGGGGTAAACGCCCATGGACGGCCAAAAACCTACGCCGTCATCATGTCTGGCTACGGCCTCGCGAACGCGGTTGTAGATTTGATGGACGGTGATGTGCTTAAAGGGGATGAGTACACAAAAGTCATCTTGGCCCCAGTACCCTGCGACGCCCATATCGGCATTCTCGATGTCCTTGAGGACCGTGCCCACATCGGCGAGTACGCGGTCGCCCTCGGCCTGGCCGTGCCATTCATTAAACAGGCGCATGTGGCCCATGTCGACTGTGGCGATGCACCAGGTGCCGTTGCGCCTTGCCTCGAGAAATGCGTTGGCGCGCCGCATAAACTCGCTGGGTCGATAGAGGCCCGTGAGCGAGTCGATACGTTCGGCTATGGCGCTTTTGCGCTCCGCCTCGGGTATGGGGAGGCTGTCGTTGGGAACAAGCCCGCCGGCCGTGCGAAGGCGACGGTCGAGTTCGCCTAAAACGGCGGTCGCTTGATGGGTTAAGTGCTCGTAAAAGGCCGGGACGACAAGGCAGACGGGAGTAATGGTGTCGCCTGCGATTCGAACAGGAGCGAAAACGGCCTCTTTAAGGTGGCGGGTCAGTTGCTCGAATGCCTCGTGGTCTAGTTCGTTGCTGAGCACGACGAACTGGACGCTTCGTGAACGGTAGACCCGGCTCCTGCCGCGGGTGATCGACAGCATGCGGCCTGCGTATTCGGCAAGCATGTTGTCGACAGCCTCGGCCCCGTAGAGCTCGTTGAGTTTTGTCGTGCCACGAACGCGCACCGCTATAAGCCCTGTCTCGCAACGATCGCGGCGGCAGGCGTCGATGGCGTTGACCAGCATGCGCTGCGTTCCGAGGCCTGTGGCAGCGTCGACGGTTTCGGCAAGTGAGTGGTTGACGAGCTCGCCGACATAGAGCGAGGGGACATTTCCGTCGCCGTCGATACGAAACCCGCGAGCACGGCAAAGGACGTAGTCGCCGACGGCGTTGCGCACACGATACTGCATGACGCGACGGTGCTTGGTGCCGTTGTAGACTTGGTCGATGTCGTTGATGCAGGCCTCAAGGTCGTCGGGATGGACGCGCGTTTTCCAGTAATCGCGACAGTTGTCTATGTGCTCCGAGGGAAGGCCAAGATCGCGCAAGGCACCTTGTGACCAAAGGGTGCGATGTTTGTCCAAGTTCTCGATAAAGAAATAACGGCCCTCGTTGAGCATCGAAAAGGCGTCAAAAATACGATCGCTTATTTCGAAGTCGTCGGCGTGGACTTGCGTGATATTGCGTCGATCGAGGTGCATGGCATGACGTAGCTTGTAGTCGTACATGCGATGGTCTGCATCGAGCGTCATGCGATTGGAAGCTTCGCCCAGGGCGGGGTCGGCGTGTGCCACTCCGTAGCTAAACGAATGAGGCATCTCGGAATCGTTGTTTTTGAGCAGGATCATTCGGCAGTGTCTCAGACGTTCGGCGAGGTCGTCCTCGGTCGCAATCGTAGATAGGATGGCAAACTCGTCGCCGCCTATGCGAAACGCCGCTTCGCCCACCTTCATATACAGCTTAAGATAGAGACTTACCTGCAAGATATAGCGGTTGCCCTCGTCATGCCCAAAGACGTCGTTGCAGTGCTTGAGATTGTCGATATCGATGAACGCCATGGTAACGGGGGCGTCCTGCTCCCAGAGCTCCTCGAGGGAACGGGCAAAACCGCCGCGGTTGCCAAGCCCAGTAAGCTGGTCGGTAAAGGCAGTCCTGATCAGATCCTCCTGCCGCTTGAGAAGGTCGCGGACGGTCTTTTCGAGCGTTTCGGTGTAATTGCTGACAGTATCCATGTTCTAAGCGGCTTTCTG
>CAVALS010000297.1:0-2538 GCA_963589385.1 Bacteroidaceae bacterium | reverse complement strand
CATGTCCGAGGACGCGCTGGGAAGTTACCCCATGCGGCCAGCGGACAACTATGTAGCCTCAGACTAGAACATGCCCAAGAAACCATGCACAAACAGTGCGGCCAGAGCGGCACCGATAAACGGTGCGATACCAGGAACGAGCAGACCGTACTTCCAGTTGTTGTCGGCCTTGTTCTTGATCGGCAGCACCTGATAGGCCATACGAGGACCAAGGTCACGAGCCTGGTTCATGGCGAAGCCGGTGATGCCGCCCATGCCCATGCCAACGGCCCAAACGATCAGGCCGACGCAGATAGCGAGCATCAGAACGTTCTCACCAGCGCGGCTAGCGGCAGCAAGGATGGCGCTGATGAACACAAAGGTGCAGATAGCCTCGCAGAAGAAGTTACGGGCATAGTTCGTGCCCTCGGTAGTAGGGTTGGTCGAGAAGATGTTGCGCTGGGCAATAGGATCGACGATGCCCTCGGAAGCCTTGAACTCATCGGCATACATAAGCCAAGCGATTACGGCGCCCACAAAGCCGCCGAGCATATCGGCAATCATGAAGGGGATGCAGCTGCTCCACGGCACCAGGCCTACGATGCACTGGGCAAGCACCATGGCAGGGTTCATGCACACGGCGCCGCCAAAGACAAACAGGCAGACCGAAATGCCAAAAGACCAGGTGGTGATGGCAAACATGTGGCCGGAGCCCTGATACTTGGTGCCCTTGAGCACGGTATCGCAGTGCACGCCCACGCCAAAGATGATCATGAGGGCCGTTGCGCCGAATTCGCAGAGGAGTTTGGTAAGCATAAAACCTTATCTTTCTTGTCGGTTATAAACGATTCGTTTAGGCCGCGTACTAGTGCTGAGCGACGACAACGCCCAGGCCATCGGGAATGACGGCCACCTTGGCATCGGCACCCTTCATCTCAAAGGCGAGCTTGAGCGCCTCATCGAGGGTGTTAACCGGCGTCATGTGCATATCCTTGATCATCTGGTGATCGCACAGGTCGGTAACCATGATCACAGGGTGATGCGCCAGGATGCGGGCAAAGATCTGGCTCGTCCACTGGTCGGGCAGGGTCTCGTCCTTAGGACGGTCGATGCAGGCGCGCTCAAACTCTGCCGGATCATTGTCGGCGATGTTGTGATAGAAGCCCTCGCCACCGTGACCGTCGGCACAACCGGCGACATCGATGATCACGCCGCCCTCGGGAAGTGTGGCCTCTGCAGAGCACATGCCCTTCACGGCCTGATAGATGTTCTGGTCGAGCGGGTAGCCGCCGTTGGTGGTAATGGCAATCTCGCACTCGACGGGCTCAACGCCGGCAAGGCTCTTCACGAACTCGCAGCCAGCCTCGTGCGCCTTGTGGATATCGCCGGCAAAGGAGCCGATGACCTCGTGCTTGCCGTTGAGCACCACGTTAAGCACAAAGGCAAGGTGAGCCATCTCGGCGGCAGCAAACATGTCCTCGCTCACGTGGTTGTGGCACAGGTTGCCGGCACGCGAGTGGGAATCATTCACAAACTGACCGTTGTGGTTGTACATGATGGTCTTGTAGCTGGCGATGCCAGGCAGGACGGACTTGCGGCTACCAGAGAAACCGGCAAAGAAGTGCGGCTCAATAAAGCCCTCGGCAAGCAGCAGATCGCAATCGGCGGCAATCTTGTTGATGATGCACTCGCCACCAGAAGGCAGGGTGCCGATCTTTTTCATCATGCTGTCGTCAGTCGCGACGTGCATAACGATTTCCTCGTTGGCAACGATCTCCTCGCCGTACTTGTTGACGAGTTCCTCATGCGTCGACGGACGATGCATACCCGTAGCAACCAAAATGCGCACGCGAGCCTCGGGCACAGCGGAATGGATGTGATGCAGCAGAATAGGCATCGTCACACGCGAGGGAACGGGACGCGTATGGTCGGAGCTAATGATGACGATATCCTTCTTGCCAGCACAAAGCTCCTCGAGCGACGGCGAGCCATAAGGGTTGGCAAGCGACTCCTCTACCAGCTCTTCCTGCGATTTCGTGGTCTTAAACTCGTTTTGATGACCTTCCATCACACCCGCGAAGTTCTTATCCTCGAGCTCCAGATGCAACGTCTTGTGGTCAAACGGCAGTTCACATTCAAACAATGACGAGCGCCCTCTTCCTTTTCAACTGACACACTAGATAAACCGTTGGAAGGATACGCCGCTCACCGAAAAACACCACCGTCCACCGACTCATTAACACAACGTTCATATTTGACCCACAACAAAACGGCCGCGACCCCAAAGGAGACCGCGGCAGTCACAGCTGTAAGGCGCAAAGCGCGCCTTATTCCCTTCAGCTTTAATCCCAGAAGACCGAGGACGAAGGGACCCGATGGGTTTCCCTCTGAATGCATTCCGCAGCACGAAGCCCCCTTATCCGCAGCTCCGAAGGAGCAGGATAAGGGGGCTTCAAGTGCGAGGACGCATTCAGAGGGAAACCCATCGGATCCCGGTGAGAGCCACAGGGCTATCGATTACCCCGTGTTCTGCAATCCTGCCGAGACGCCGGTCACAGT
>CAVALS010000296.1:0-2546 GCA_963589385.1 Bacteroidaceae bacterium | reverse complement strand
GAGAGGTAGACCTCGGTTTTGCCGGAGCCTGTAACACCGTCCACGAGCACCACGTCGCCGTGCGCATCCAGGCGGGCGCGCTCAATCTGCGCGAGCGCCTGCTGCTGGCCGTTGGTAAGGGAGACCGGCGCCTTACCGCTTGCCGAGGACAGCGTGGTCTGCTCGCTGCAGCCACGCCACGTACGGCGCTCCTCCACCACCACGACACCGCGCTTTTCGAGCGCCTTGATGGTCGCCGACATGCTGTTATAGAGAAGGTTGAGATCACGCGTCGTGACCGGGCCGCACTGGAGCGCCTCGATGAGCTGACGCTGGCGAACGGCGGTCTTGGGCGGCGTATAGTCAAATCCCTCGGGCGTGAGCATGACCCAGCGGTTTTGGATAGGCTTGACGGCGGGACGTTCAACCGTCCACACGCCGTCGTCGCCCTTGACCACGCGCGGGCTTCCGCCCGGGGGCAAAAACAGGCGCAGGCACTCGGAAAGCGTCGCGACATACTCGCGGCTCATCCAGCGTGCGATACGGGCAGCCTCGGCGGTAAAGAGCGGATTGCTGAGGATAGCCTCGATAGGCTTGATACGCGCGGGATCGAGAGCTTCGTTACCTTGCAGGTCGGCCAGCTCGGGCGCGATGTCGACGATGTAGCCCGCGGCCGCACGGTTGCCAAAGTGGACTAGGACGGTGGAGCCGATCTGGGCCTCGTTGGCAAGGGACCGAGGAATGCCGTAAGCAAACGGCTCGGACAGTGCACGCGTCGGGATGTCGAGGACCACGCTCGCATAGGCGGCGATTGGCTCAGGTGCAGGCTTAGGCTGAGCCGAGGCAGCGGCAGGCACTGGCTTCACCGGAACCTCCTCCGGTTCCGGCAAACCAAACAGCGAAAGTTGCTCGGCCATAGCCCCAGCACCTCCTATCCCATACGTCTACAGAAACAAGAGCCCCGCTCTGAGTGAACGGGGCTCGGATACATACGTATGCGCAGCGATTACAGCGCCATCGTGCGGGCGCGGTCAATGCGCGCCAGGCAGTCGTCACGACCGACGAGCGCCATGGTCTCGCCCAGCGGAGGGCTCACCATGTTGCCGCAGACGGCGACGCGCACGGCCTGGAACACCACGCGCTTCTTAAGGTCCATCTGCTCGGGCAGCGGCTCAAGCGCGGCGTCGATGTTGGCAGCCGTCCACTCGTTCACACCCTCGAGCGCGGCCTTGGCGGCATCAAGAATGGCACCCATGCCCTCCTTGGCCAGGCCCTTGTTGACGGACTTCTCGTCATACTCGAGCGTCTCGGCCGTAGCAAAGATGGGAGCGGCGACGGTCACGGCGTCGGCCGGCATCTTGGTGCGCGGTTTAACGATGGCAGCGAGCGCGTCGATCCAATCCTCGCCGTACTCGACATTACCCTCGATGAGACCCGCCTCGTGCAGTTCGGGGACCATGATCTCGTCGGCAAACTGAGCATCGGACATGCCGTTGATGTACTCAGCGTTGACCCAATCGAGCTTCTTGGGGTCGAAGGTCGCCGGGTTCTTGGAGATGCGGTCGAGCGAGAACTTGCTGGCCAGGACATCGCGCGGGATGATCGTGGTCTCGCCGTCGAGCGACCAGCCGAGCAGCGCCAGGTAGTTGACGAAGGCGTCGGACAGGTAGCCGGCGTCGCGGTACTCCTCCACCGAGGTGGCGCCGTGGCGCTTGGAGAGCTTCTTGCCGTCGGCACCCAAGATCATGGAGATGTGGGCGAACGTAGGCACGGGCGCGCCGAGGGCCTCGTAGACCATGACCTGACGCGGGGTGTTGGACAGGTGGTCGTCGCCGCGGATGACATGGGTAATCTTCATCATGGCGTCGTCGACGACGGTCGCGAAGTTGTACGTGGGCGTGCCATCGGAGCGGAAGATGACAAAGTCGTCGAGCTCCTTGGCGTCGAAGGTCACCTCGCCGTGGACGGCGTCGTGGATGACGACGTCGCCGCGGTCCTCGGGCACCTTAATACGCAGGACGTAGGACTCGCCGGCCTCGATGCGGCGGCGGGCCTCCTCGGGATCAAGGTCGCGGCAACGGCGCTGATAGCCCTGGAAGGGGTCCTTGCGCTCCTGCGCGGCCTTGCGGTCGGCGTCGAGCTGCTCCTTGGTGCAGAAGCAGGGATAGGCCTTGCCCTCGTCCCAAAGCTTCTGGGCGGCCTGCTTGTACAGGTCCAAGCGCTCGGTCTGGGCGTAGGGGCCAAAGTCGCCGCCCACCTCGGGACCCTCGTCCCAATCCAGGCCCAGCCAACGCATGGCGCGCAGGATGATCTGCGTGTTCTCGTCGGTGGAGCGGGTGGGGTCGGTGTCGTCGATGCGCAGGATGAACGTGCCGCCGTTAGCACGGGCGAAAGCCCAGTTATAGATAGCGGTGCGGGCGCCGCCGATGTGCAGCTTGCCCGTCGGTGAGGGTGCAAAGCGGACGCGAACGTCTGATGCCATGGAAATCTCCTCGATTGCAGGATGGATGTCTAACCGCACCAGTATAAAGCATCAATGCCCACCTCCGCACAAAGGGCACCGACCT
>CAVALS010000295.1:0-2581 GCA_963589385.1 Bacteroidaceae bacterium | reverse complement strand
AGACCAAGGGCATCTCCAAGAGCGGCGGCATTCAGACCTTCCGCAGCTCTATTGTGGCGACGCCCAAGGCCGAGGGCTCCAAGGCAACTGTGAGCTGCCAGTCGCTGATGCTCGACGACCAGAGCCGCTCCGACACCATCCCCGCCATGGACATCCGCGCCAAGAACGTTGACATCGGCCACGAGGCCACCATCGGCCGCATCGGCGACGATAAGGTGTTCTACCTGATGAGCCGCGGTATCTCGGAGGAAGAGGCCCGTACCATGATCGTCAACGGCTTTGCCAACCCGGTCTCCAAGGAGCTGCCGCTGGAGTACGCCGTCGAGATGAACAACCTGATCAAGCTCGAGATGGAAGGAGCGATCGGATAATGAAACAGACCACGAACACCGCTGCTACCACCCTTGAGCAGGTCAACGCGATGCCGGCGGCCACTTGGAGTTGGCTCAAGATGAACCAGACCAAGCTCGAGCTCTCTGACGAGCTTGCCGCCGCTCCCACCGAGGCCGTTGAGGTCGAGGGCTTGGACGAGCAGTTTACTGGCATGGCAGACGCGTTCGAAGTCGCCATGGACGCCATCGCCGAGCGCTTCCCCGAGCGCCGCGCCTCCGCCCCCGGCGATGCTGCCGACCGCGCCCGCATCACGCCCGAGACCGAGCTCGACGTGCCCGCCACCTCCGTCTACCAGGCCGGCGCCATCAAGCTCGAGGAGGAGCTCTCTCCTGCCGAGGCCTTCGAGACTGGCATGGGCGAGGCTGCCTACACCTACCTGGCCGACCACGCCACCAAGCGCGTCGTCATCGATGTACCCGCATACAAGCACGCCACGGTTACCGCGCGCGTGAGTGGCGTCGACGCCGCCGTGACCATCGCCGCCATCGATGTCGTCGCCCATCCCCAGTCGACGCTCGATCTGCAGATCGCCCTTGACTCCCCCGTTACCGGCGAGGGTGTCGTGGGCTCCGTGCTACGCGTGTGCGCCCACGAGTACGCCACCGTCAACGTGACCTGCACGCAGACGCTCGACGATAGCTGGATCGCGCTCGACGACACCGGCCTGTTCCTGGACGAGGGCGCGCGCGTCAACGTGCAGCACACCGTCCTGGGTGCCGGCGCCAGCGTCACCGGACTTGCCGGCGACCTGCTGGGCGATACCGCCAAGGTCACCATCGATACTGACTACCTGGGCGCCCGCAAGCAGGTGCGCGACTTTAACTACGAGCTGCGCCACCGCGGTCGCAAGACCGAGTGCGAGATCGACGCCAACGGCGTACTGACCGGCACGTCCAAGAAGGTCTACCGCGGCACCATCGACCTCGTGCACGGCTGCAAGGGTGCAACCGGCACCGAGCGCGAGACGGTGCTTTTGGCCAACAAGGGCGTCGACAACAAGACCGTTCCCGTCATTCTCTGCGACGAGGACGACGTCGCCGGCAACCACGGCGCCACGATCGGCCACGTCCGCGACGAGCAACTGTTCTATCTCGCCTGCCGCGGCCTTGACCAAAACGCCGCCGAGGACCTGTTCATCCGCGCCAAGCTGGAGGACGCCGCGCTTTCCGCCACCGACGAGCGCACCCGCGCAGCCGTCGTCCGCTTGGGCAACAACCTGATCAACAACTTTGAAGAGGAGCTCGCATGATCGACACCGAGCACGTTAAATGCGATACCTGTACCGCACCGGAGCCTATGGAGCTCGACGCCAGTGACGAGGCCTCGCGCGGCTGGCCTACCGTCGACATCGAGACCAACCCCTACAAGGCGCAGTTCCCACTGTTCCAGCAGCACCCCGAGATCGCCTTCCTCGATAGCGCCGCCACCGCGCAGCGCCCCGCCTGCGTGCTCGACGCCGAGCGCGACTTCTACCAGCACATGAACGCCAACCCCCTGCGCGGCCTTTACTCGCTGTCCGTCGAGGCCACCGAGGCCATCGCGAAGGTGCGCCAGCAGATCGCCGACCTCATCGGCGCTTCCCAGGCCAACGAGGTCGTCTTCACCCGCAACACGAGCGAGTCGCTCAACCTGGTCGCCAAGAGCTTTGCGCCCACAGTCCTCGAGCCGGGCGACGAGGTCGTCATCACCATCATGGAGCACCACTCCAACCTGATTCCGTGGCAGCAGGTCTGCCGCGAGACCGGCGCCAAGCTCGTCTACCTCTACCCCACCAAGACCGGCCAGCTCACGACCGAGGAGGTTCTGTCCAAGGTGAGCCCCAAGACCAAGATCTTGGCCGTGGGTCAGGTCTCTAACGTCCTGGGCGTTGAGAACCCGGTCAAGAACCTCGGCAAGCTCGTGCACAAGTACGGCGGCTATCTGGTCGTCGACGGCGCGCAGTCGCTGCCGCACATGCCGGTCGATGTGGCCGACCTGGGCGCCGACTTCTTTGCCTTTAGCGCACACAAGGCCATGGGTCCCATGGGCATTGGCGTGCTGTGGGGCAAAATGGACCTGCTCAACGCCATGCCACCCATGCTCACCGGTGGCGAGATGATCGATTCGGTCACCGAGCAGGACGCCGTCTGGGCGCCCGTCCCCGAGAAGTTCGAGGCCGGCACGCAGGACGCCGCCGGCATCTTCGCCA
>CAVALS010000294.1:0-2591 GCA_963589385.1 Bacteroidaceae bacterium | reverse complement strand
TCGACGGCGGCCTTCAGGTGGCCGTAGACGCTCGCGTAGGCAATGGTGATTCCCTCGTCCTCGGGCTGATAGCTCGACCAGGTGTTGTAGGTGTCGAGGTAGTAGCCCAGGTTCTCGGTTAGCACGGGGCCATGGAGCGGACAGATAACCTGGATGTCCAGATCGGCGGCCTTCTTGAGCACGGCCTGCACGAACTTGCCGAACTTACCGACGATGCCAAAGTAGTAACGGCGCGCCTCGCAAGCCCACCCTTCCGGATCTTCGATGTCGTTGGCGCCAAACTTGCCAAAGCCGTCGGCACTAAAGAGCACCTTGTCGGTGGACTCGTAGGAGAAAATCACCTCGGGCCAGTGAACGTTGGGGGCGCCGATAAAGGTCAGGCTGTGGCCGCCCAGATCGAGCACATCGCCCTCTTTGACGACCATTTTGCGCTCGGGGAAATCGGTGCCAAAGTAGTTGACCATCATGCGGAAAGCACCCATGCTGGCCACGATCTGCGCCTGGGGATAGCGCTCCATAAAGGCAGCGATACCGGCGGAGTGATCGGGCTCCATGTGATGGACGACCAGGTAGTCGGGCGTACGGCCATCGAGCACGGCCTCGAGGTTGCCGAGCCACTCGTCGACAAAGCCAGCGTCGACCGAATCGGCGACAGCGATTTTATCGCCCAAGATAACGTAGCTGTTGTATGCCATACCGTTCTCGGACACGTCGTACTGGCCCTCGAACAGGTCAATGTCGTGATCGTCGACACCGATGTAGCGGATATCCTTGGTGATCTCCATCAGGCAAAGCCTCCTAGATAGACAAAAGAACCCGTCTATCATAACACTCGGCTGCATAGCCACGGCTATCCGCCAGCATCCTTATCGATTGTTATTGAGGCGGAATATACCGCCGTTGACCTGCACAAACTATGCGCGCAGTATCGCCGTGCTATGTCGAATAATGAGCTGGCCGGGAATACGAATGGCAACGGTTTTGCCCGCCGTACCCGCCTCGGGAACCGCATGCTCAAACACCTCGCGTCCGCGCTGATGTAGATCGAACCGCACGGTCGTGAGCTCGTTGTGTGCCACAAAATCATCGAGCGAATCGTCGACGCCCACCACGCTCACGTCCTCGGGCACGCGCAGGCCGCTATCACGCAGTGCCGCAATTGCGCCGTTTGCCATCTGGTCATTTGCCGCGTAAATCGCCGTCATGGTGCGATCGTGCTCGGCCAGGTACCTGCCGGCCTCGTAGCCGCTGTTGGCAGACCAGTCGCCCTCGAGCGGCTCTGCCGACTCGATGTGTTTACGCTCGAGTGCATCCTGCCAACCGGCGCGACGAAATTGTTCGTCGACCGAGAACGACGGGCCGCCAATATAGCGAATCTGCTCGTGCCCCAGCTCAAACAGGTGATCCATAAGCAAGAGCGAGCAGCCGTAATGATCGGAGTCGACCGTGGTCACCCGCGGGTGCGCGTACATGGTAACGATGACCGTTCCAATGCCCGGCAGTGGATCAAACGTCTCAAAATCGGGCGCCATGCGGCTCATGCCGATGATGATGCCGTCCACCGGCAATGCGGCCATACGACGCGTGGCCTCGGCAAGCGAAAACTCCTCGGTCTTGGACATCTCGACCAGCGTGATGGCGCAATTATGCTCGCGAGCAGCGCTGGCGATGCCGTCGATCATTGAGAGGTTGCCAAACTTGGTGACATCGTTGACGCACAGGCCGACCGAATGGTAACGGCCGTCGCGCAGCGAGCGACCGGCATAACTCGGACGAAAGCCGAGCTCTTGCATAGCGGACTGCACGCGCTGGCGCGTCTGCTCGTTAACGTTGGGCAAGCCGTTAGCGACGCGCGAAACCGTCTGCTGCGAAACGCCAGCAGCGCGGGCGACGTCGGCCATGGAGACCGGACGCGTACCTGTATCGTTGGACGGGCGCCTTGCCACAGGATCACCTTCACCCTTGCGAGATCTGAATAGCGTGAATGCCGGCCCGGGCAGAAATACATCCCGCGCCGAGGCCCGCTATCGTCGGACGCATGTTAACGTACTCTACTTTTTCAATCCGCATCTCTTCTGCTTTATAAGTCCATACGGCAGTACCGTTCACGGCCGTATTTCTACCGATTACCAGATTCTCAAAAAGTGACAAGCGTTGTGTTATGAGTACGTTAACATAGCCCGTAACGTGCGGTATCGTGAACACTTGGTTCATGCCGCTTCAAGTTGTTAACGTACTCATAACGACGCAAAACTCATCCGTGCGCGCCAAGGAAAGGACTCCCATGACCACCCCCGACGAAAAGACATTCGCCACGCTCACCAAGCTATTTGAGGAGGAGTTTGGCCCCATCGGCGACCGCCAGGTGCTCTACGTACACGCGCCCGGCCGTTCCGAGATCAGCGGCAACCACACCGACCACGAGGGCGGCCACGTCATCGCCGGCTCGCTCGATGTCGCTGTCGACGGCATCGCCGTGGCAACCGATTCCAACAAGGTTCGCGTTGCCGACGAGGGCTATCCCACGTTTGAGATCGCGCTCGACACGCTAGACGTTCAGGAGTCCGAGAAGGGCACGTCCGCGAGCCTCG
>CAVALS010000293.1:0-2608 GCA_963589385.1 Bacteroidaceae bacterium | reverse complement strand
CTCCGTCAAGCCGAGCACTGTGTACGACAAGTATTACATCTACTACACAACCGGCGGCGTGAATCTGCGGAGCGGCCCGGGCACGAGCTATGACAAGGTCACGACCGTGTTGCTCGGCAGCGAGGTACAGGCTGCGGCCAAGCAGGATGGGTGGACGTTCGTCAGCGTGGACGGTAAGTTTGGCTGGATCAACTCGGACTTCCTCTCCACCACGCGCCCCGCATCGTAACAATATCAAGCAAAAAAGGAGCAAGCCGAAAGCTTGCTCCTTTTTGCTGTTCAGTTGCCGCCGCAGCCGCCTTTATCCTTCAGGGAGCACGCTCCTTTGAAGCCGCAGGCGTTGCAGTGGTTGTTCGGGTCGGACACGACGCTGCCGCTCAGAAAGCGCAGCGCGGCGTCGTCTGCCTTGCCGGAATAGCCGGGGAAGAGCATGATGCCCGCCATGCCGACAGCGGTGCGCTCGGTGTCGTCGATCGTGCCGCAGAGCAGCGCGTCGATGCCGTAACGCTCCAAAAGGCCGACGGCAGCGTCGGTGCCGCTTTCTTCCATCGGCTCGAGGAACTCGCGCACGATCTTTCCGTGGTCGTCCTCGTAAAAATGGAAGGCTTCGGCATTGGCGAGCGGGGAGAAAACCTCCCCACTCACAACAGGGATCGCAATACGCATTGCTTTCCTCCTTTTACACCTCAACGCCCTTGCCGTCGTTCCACTTCCACGCGCGGACCTCGGGCAGATCCACGCCGTTGTCCTTGATATACTGGCGGTGCTCAACGAGCTTGTCGTTCATCTTCTAGATGAGGTAAGCGCCGCGGTTGCCGAGCTGCGGCAGGCGCTGCACCGTGTCGATGACGAGATCGAAGCGGTCGATATCGTTGAGCACGCGCATGTCGAACGGGGTCGTGATCGTGCCTTCCTCCTTATAGCCGCGCACGTGCAGGTTGCGGTTGTGGCGGCGGTAGGTCAGCTCGTGGATCAGCGTGGGATAGCCGTGGTAGGCAAAGATGATGGGCTTGTCCTTGGTAAAGAGCGTGTCGTACTCTGCGTCGGTCAGGCCGTGGGGATGCTCGGTGTGCGGCTGGAGCTTCATCAGGTCGACGACGTTCACGACGCGGATCTTGAGCTCCGGCAGCTCGCGGCGCAGGATCGTCACAGCGGCGAGAGTCTCAAGCGTCGGCGTGTCGCCGCAGCAGGCCATGACGACGTCGGGCTCCTGGCCCTGATCGTTCGAGGCCCACTCCCAGATGCCGATGCCCTGCGTGCAGTGCTTGACGGCCTGCTCCATCGTCAGCCATTGCTGGCGCGGGTGTTTGCTCGCGACGATGACGTTCACATAGTTACGGCTCTTGATGCAGTGGTCAAAGCAGGAGAGCAGGCAGTTGGCATCGGGCGGCAGATACATGCGCACGACGTCGGCCTTCTTGTTGGCGACGTGGTCGAGGAAGCCGGGGTCCTGATGCGTGAAGCCGTTGTGGTCCTGCTGCCAGACGTTGGAGGCGAGGATATAGTTGAGAGAGGCGATATCGTGGCGCCAGGGGAGCTCATTGCACATCTTGAGCCACTTGGCGTGCTGGGAAAACATCGAGTCGACAATGCGGATGAAGGCCTCGTAGCTGTCAAAGAAGCCGTGACGGCCCGTCAGCAGGTAACCTTCGAGGAAGCCCTCGCAGAAGTGCTCGGAGAGCATGGAGTCCATCACGCGGCCGTCGGGGTCAAGGTGCTCGTCGATGCCATCGATCTGCTTGTCGAGGAAGCGGCGGCCCGTGACGTCAAACACGGCCTGCAGACGGTTGGACGCCGTCTCGTCTGGCGCGAAGATGCGGAAGTTGCGCGACTCCATGTTGAGCTTCATCACATCGCGGACATAGGTGCCAAGGACGTACATGTCCTGCGCCTCGACCTCGCCGGGGGCGGGGATATCGACCGCGTAGTCGCGGAAGTCGGGCGTGCGCAGGTCGCGCAGGAGAAGACCACCGTTGGCGTGCGGGTTTGCGCCCATGCGGTGCTCGCCCTTGGGCGGGAAGGACGCGATCAGCTCGACCGGCGTACCGTCCTCGTTGAAGAGCTCTTCGGGCTTGTAGGAGCGCAGCCATTGTTCGAGCAGCGGCAGGTGCTTGCTTTCATCCGCGCCCATGGAGATGGGCACCTGATGGGCGCGCCAGCTGCCTTCGATCGCGTTGCCGTCGACCTCCTTCGGACCGGTCCAGCCCTTCGGGGTGCGCAGCACGAGCATCGGCCAGCGGGGGCGGCTCGCCTTGCCGCTCTCTCGCGCGGTGCGCTGGATGCGCTTAATCTCGCGGATGGCCCAGTCGACCGCGGCGGCCATCTGCTGGTGCATCGTCTCGGGCTCGTCACCCTCGACAAAGCGCGGCTCCCAGCCGCAGCCGCGGAAGAAGCACTCGACCTCCTCGTGGCTCATGCGGGAGAAGATGGTCGGATTTGCAATCTTGAAGCCGTTTAAGTGCAGGATCGGCAGGACTGCGCCGTCGGTGATCGGGTTCATGAACTTGTTGCCGTGCCAGGACGTTGCGAGCGGGCCGGTCTCGGCCTCGCCGTCGCCGACGACGCAGGCCGCGATCAGGTCGGGGTTATCCGCCACCGCGCCGAAGGC
>CAVALS010000292.1:0-2627 GCA_963589385.1 Bacteroidaceae bacterium | reverse complement strand
AGCGCGTGGCCAGCGCCGCCGCGATATCGTGCGCCGGGATCTCGTCTCGATGGCACGGAACGGCTAGGATGCTCACCGTCGCCGTACGGCCGGGCTCGGGTCGCGGAATGGCCTGCGCCGTGGCGCCCAGGTGCGCGAACTCCGGCGAGCAGGCGTACACCGCCATGCCTCGCGGCGTCACCGTCAGCTGGGCCTCGAGCGCAAACTTGCCCTCGCCCACTGCAGCCTTTGTCGTGTGCATACCCATGGGATCTCCTGTCGCCCGCGATGTACCTGAGACCATCTTCACCTGTATTGCGACTATACAGGCAAGGTCTCCATGTGACAAAGGGACTGTCTCTTTGTCACATTCTGTTAGAGTTGCAGGGATTGAATCCCGCTTATTCATGCGACATTGGAGTGACAACCTTGACCGCCGCAACTACGCCTAAAAGCAAGTCAACCGCCGCCGCGCTCTCCCCTGCGCGCACCAAGCTCTGCCTGGCGCTGCTCGTGCTGTTGGGATTCTCGCTCGGCTGCTCCGAGTTCGTGGTCATTGGTATCGAAAGCGACCTAGCGACTGAGCTCGGCGTATCACTTGCCACCGCAGGCCAACTTATTAGCGTGTTCGCACTGGTCTACGCCATCGCGACGCCGGTGCTTGCGCTCAGCACGGGGCGGTTCCGCCGCTACCAGCTGCTCGTGTGCTATAGCATCGTCTTTGTGCTCGGCAATTTGGTTATGGCGCTAGCACCCAACTTCCAGGTGCTGTTTATCTCGCGCATTGTCCTGGGCTCTGTCTCGGGTGCGCTGCTCGCCGTGGGCGTGACGTACATCCCTGAGCTTCTGTCCCCGCAGCAAACTTCGCTTGCCATCTCGGTAGTGTACGGTGCGTTTTCCGTGGCGATGGTCTTTGTGACCTCGATTGGCAAATTTGTGGCCGACACGCTCGATTGGCACGTGGCCATGTACGGCACGCTGGCCTTTGCCGTTTTGACCTGCGGAGCGCTCGTGACGTTTATGCCGCGCGCTGGGCAAACCGACGAGCCTGCCACCTTTCGCGAGCAGGCGGGTCTGCTGCGCGAGCCGAGCATCATCACTGGCATGCTCATCTTCTTGTTTGGCGTGGGGTCGGTCTATGTGTTCTACGGCTACGTGACGCCCTATCTGGAGCAGGTGCTGGGCATGGGCACGGTCGAAGCCAGTACCACGCTTATGGCCTACGGCGTGTTCTGCCTGATCTCGAACATCCTGGGCGGATGGATCGATGCGCGCTTTGGCATGAAGGCGCTGCTTGTGACGTTTATGCTGCAGGCAGCGGCATTGTTTGGGCTGTTTGCCGTAGGCGCTGCCATGCCGCTCGCACTTGTCTTTGTCTTTAGCCTGGCGATGCTCATGTACCTGTTCTCGGTGTCGTGCATCACGCACTTTATGGACGTGGCTCGCAGCCGCCATCCCAAATCGATGGTGCTCGCGAGCTCAGTAGAACCCATGGCGTTTAATGTCGGCATTTCGTTTGGCACCGCGGTGGGCGGCGCCGTGGTAAGCGGAGCTGGCATTGCCTACGTTGGCGCGGTCGGTGCCGTATTCTCGCTTGTGGCCTGGGCGCTCACGCTGGTGACGATTAAGTTGGCTCGCTGGGAGCGCAAGCGGGCGAGGGTGCAGGCGTAGATGCTATACTCGAGCTCGATGATGGCGATCGAAAGGAAACCGCATATGCAACGTGTACTGTTTATCTGCTATGGGAACATCTGCCGCTCGACGATGGCTGAGTCCGTGTTTACCGAGCTGGTGCGCCGCGCTGGGCGCGAGGCGGAGTTTGTCATCGATTCCGCAGCGACCTCAACTGAGGAGATCGGCAACCCGCCGCATCATGGCACGGTCACCAAGCTGCGCGAGGTCGGGATTCCCGTCGTCGCACATCGTGCACGTCAGGTGCGTCGCGTGGAGTATGGTGACTGGGACCACATTGTCTATATGGATGCCGAGAACGCACGCGGTCTCCGTCGCATTTTTGGCAGCGACCCCGATGGCAAGATCTCGCGCCTGCTCGATTGGACCGATCGCCCCGGCGACGTGGCCGATCCCTGGTACACCGGCAACTTCGATGCCACCTACCGCGATGTGCTCGCCGGCTGCACGGCCATGCTCGAGCAGTTATAGGCAAGCGAGCACGCGGACGCGCGTGCCACGCCATCGGCATAAAACGAGCGTGGATAATCTCCCACTTTGAGCGTTCGAGCGCGCTCTAAACGGGAGAAATTCCTCGCTCAACTACTCGTCGACGACCTCAGCAAGCCAGACGTTCAACGTATCGACCTCGGGGCAGCAGAACTTTGCCGTACCAGGCTCGTTACCGGGCACAGTTCCGCCGTAGCGCAGGATGTCGATATAGGGAAAGCCCACATGGCAGGCCATGGCGCACATCTTGCCGCGATCGCGGTCGAAGTCGAAGACGTCACCCGGCTTGTGCCCGTGATGGCAGCGGCATGTGCCCAGCTGGTCCACGCAGCTAATGCGAATACGTGGGCGCTTGCCGCGCGGGGCACCGAGCGGCTTGTTCTCGCCCGCTGCCTCGGTGCCGCTCTCGTCGGCGTTACTCATGGTCAATCACATCCAGGCAGGCCTCGATGGGCAGGCCGGCGGAC
>CAVALS010000291.1:0-2627 GCA_963589385.1 Bacteroidaceae bacterium | reverse complement strand
ACGGCGAACACATAGACGATCATGATGCTCGGCGCGAGACCCGGATGGTCGAGCAGCGCGCCCACAATCGTCGCCGCGACCAGCAGCCCCACCGATACGCAGGCGTCATACAGAGGAGTGCGGCGCGTCAGCGTTGTGCGCCGCCACCAAAAGCTATCGGCAATATCGCCGTCCGTACGGACGTCCATCAGCGCCCCGCCCCTCTCTCAAAAACAAAAACCACCACAAAGGGACAGGCACCTTTGTGGTGGTTTCCCTTGTGGTGGTTCCAAGTGTAAAGCCTTCTACGACCGGCGGTCGCTAGACAAACAGCACGTGCGCGAGCAGGGCACACACGCACACCGCTCCAAATACCAGTGCCACGATCGAAATTACGCGGTCGGCCATGTCCATGTTGGCACGGTTCGTCAAAAACCGATCTTCGGCGGCGTCGGCGCGTGCCTCACGTACCAGCTCGGCAACCACCTCGCGGCCATCAAGCATCTTTGCGTCCATGTTTGCCTCCCTGGTCTCAATCTTGTCCATCGAAAACCAACTCCGTGCAACCCGTCGGCGCCTACGGCCGCTCGTTGGGGGCCAGGCGCTGCATCTTGTTCACGGCCTTGAACTTGGTGAACAGCGGCACGTACTCAAAGCTCACGTTGGAGTTCTCCAGGCCATACCAACGCGCAGGCGTGCCGGCGGCGCGGCGGATGATGTACTTGAGCGTGATGGCCGTGCGCTCGCTGGGCTCAACGTCGCTTTCGGGCGCCAGAAGTTTACGGATCAGGACGAACTTGAACGTACCGATGTTACCCGGATCCTTGTAGACCGAGTAGTCATGCGTCTGCGGCGGCAGCTCGCCGGTGGCAGCCAGGTCCTGAACAACCTGACGCAGATAGGCATTGACGCGCTGGTTGATCTTGTAGCCCAGGTACAGATGCACGCGGAACACGTAGTCGGTGCCGAACGTCTCGACCGAATAGGCAAAGGTATGCGGCTCGTCCATGGTCTCGACATTCACGAACCACCAGGCGCGAGCGCGCTTGGGATGCTTGTCCAAGATCGAGTAGACGATATCACGGTCGATGTAGTCGGTATGGGTGTCCTTGGTCAGGTACACGATGTTGTCGCTCAGGCGCTCGTAGCGATCGTCATCGCGAAGGCGCTTGAGCTGCGGCAGGTAGCTGCGCAGCGGCAGCAGCGTAAACTGGCGCTGCTCAACAGCCGTACCGTTGTACCAGCACACCATGATGCCCATGATGAGCGCGGCCATGAGGATGGTGAAATAGCCGCCGTGGAAGAACTTGGTGAGCGAGCTCACGAAGAAGAAGCCTTCGAGCAAAAGGAAGAAGGCCGCGAAAATCCACGGAGCAACCTTGAGCTTGCGCTCCTCGTGCAGGTAGAAGAAGAGCAGCAGCGTGGTGCACATCATAGTCAGCGTAATGGCAAGGCCGTAGGCGGCTTCCATATGCGCCGAGTTCTGGAACAGCAGCACCACAATGACGCAGCCGACAAGCATGACGTTGTTGACCATGGGGATGTAGAGCTGGCCCTTGGTCTCGGCAGGGTAGAAGACCTGCATGTGCGGCATGAGGTCCAGACGGCTGGCCTCGGACACCAGCGAGAATGCGCCGGTGATGAGCGCCTGCGAGGCAATGATGGCCGCGACGGTGGAAAGGCCGACGGCAAACGGGCGCAGGCCCGGGGCGAGCATCTGGTAGAACGGGTTGAGATCGGCAATGCCCATGAGCTCGGGGTTGGCAGCGTTGTTCATAAGCCAAGCGCCCTGGCCCATATAGGACAGCAGCAGGCAGCACTTAACGAACGGCCAGGTAGCGTAGATATTGCCGCGGCCGACGTGGCCCATGTCGGAGTAGAGCGCCTCGGCACCGGTGGTGGCGAGGAAGCAGCTGCCCAGAATCATGATGCCCGCGTGGTTGTTGGGGCTCAACAAAAAGGCGATGCCGCGGAGCGGGTTGAGGCACAGCAGCACGGCGGGGTGCTGTAAGACAAAGAACAGACCCGTGCCGCCCAGGAATAGGAACCACAGCGTCATGATGGGGCCAAAGGCGTGACCGATCTTGGCCGTACCGATGCGCTGTACCAAGAAGAGCACGATGATGATGGCGAGCGTAATGGCGACGACGCGGCCCTGGTCATCGCCCAGCACGGCATGAACCGCCGGGATGGTGCGCAGGCCCTCGATGGCCGTGGTAACGGTAACGGCCGGCGTCAGGATGCCGTCGGCGAGCAACGCGGCGCCACCCAGCATGGCGGGGATGATAAGCCACTTGCCGCAACGCTTGACCAGGCTGTACAGGGCAAAGATGCCGCCCTCGCCATGGTTATCGGCGCGCAGCGAGATGAGCACATACTTGATGGTGGTCAGCAGCGTGACCGTCCACACGACAAGGGAGAGCGCGCCGAGCACGAACTCCTCCGTGACGCTTCCGATGCCGCCGTTGCCGGCAACGAGCGCCTTGGTTACATACATAGGGCTGGTGCCGATATCGCCGTACACCACGCCCAGCGTGACGAGCATCGCCGAGATGCTCACAGGAATCGCAGCGTGCGAGGCTGCCTCCTTGGCCTTTTGTTCCATAAGCCGGTTTCCTCCCAACTTTAATGTTCGAAGGGATTATAGG
>CAVALS010000290.1:0-2640 GCA_963589385.1 Bacteroidaceae bacterium | reverse complement strand
CTAACAAAACCCCAGCTCGCAGATACAATTTTGGACTTGCTTCAAAATTTATAAAAAAGTTCTTGCACAAGTCTAAAGTTTCGGGTTAATATACTCCCTGTTGCGAGCGAGAGCAGAGCAACAAACAAAAGCTTCGGGACGTGGCGCAGCTTGGTAGCGCACTTGACTGGGGGTCAAGGGGTCGCTGGTTCGAATCCAGTCGTCCCGACCAGAAGTTTGCAGGTCAGGTACTTAGTGCCTGACCTTTTTTGTTTTAAGCAATTGCTTAATTTTGATTAATCAACAGGGTGCCAAAAATCACCCTGCGCGATAATCGCCTTTTGCGGCTACTTGCGCGTTTTGCACACGCTTGGGCCGATTTATTAACGCGATATGAATCTACATACGCGTAGCTGGTATACAGTCGAGTACAGACTGTATTTATTCCAGTAGCTCACTTGACCGGTGGACAAGTGAGCGATTGCAACGATATGCCAACCAGGATGGGCTCCATACGAGGACGCCGCAGGGGTAATGGCGGGGGAGTGCAGCAGGCGCTCTGAGAGCCGCCATATGACCCCATTTCTCCTCAACCCGAATACCTGTGCCGCGAACCTAAACCGTTCGTACACTTGCCAAAAGATAGGCCCGCGCGGAGTCGCGCGGGCCTTGCACTAGAAAATCTAGAAGCACCAAGCGGGAAACACGTTGCCGGCACTGTTGGCACTACCGCTGCTCCAGCGACCGAAAGGGTCAACATAGATAAAGTCCGTTGAGTCACTCGGAGACACGGAACGAGTGCTGAAATAGCACACAATCTCAGGTCCAGAATACCTCGACGTCGCATAGTACTCGTACTGGGCGCCGTCAGACTGGAGGTCTCCGTAAATCTCGGTCGTCGAGAGGATGAAAACCTTGTCATTCGTTGCCGTCGGAGTGCCGGCGCTACCGCCGCCCTCGTTGTCCGTCATCTTCGTGACGGCCTTCGCCTTGGACTGGAGCTCGGCCGGCAGGAGCGCCCAGAGGTCACCGGAGTTCAGGCGGGCGCGGAGCTTAGAGGACCTCCAACCGCCGACATTGGTCTTTGTGTCGTTCCAGATGTGTTTGTATAGGACATCGTTGGTCGTCTCAAACGTCAGCCCCGCCTTGCCGCTACCGTCGGCGAGGTCGTCATGGTTGATACCGATGATGCGGTATCCGGGCATCGTGGTGTCCGCACTGCGAATCTCTCATAGAGGATATGCCACAACTTGATAATTTCGCAGCCATAAGGAAGAACCTTTTCAATGTTTCTGAGGACAGCACGATTGAAGAAGCCTCGGTCCATGAAGGAGACTTTCCCATTTACATAGATTAAGATAAGGTCGTGAATGACCAATATGAACTTGAGCATATTCGGTCCGTATTCATACTGGATGACCAAGGAAACATCATCGGCTCATCCGAAGGAGAGGAAGAACCTCTTGCCTTATTAAAGAAATACGCCGAATACAACGGATATAAAGCGGAAGGAGGCGACATCGAGTAACTATCAAAGGCCAGTTTAAGGAGCCAGCCATGAAGAAATGCCTGCCCTCCATCATCTCAGCAGCTCTTTGCCACTCCCTTGTCATGACACCATTTGTGCCCGTTGCGGCAGCCTATGCCGACGAGGGATCTCCCGCCGAGAGCAGCGAGATCTACGTCGGAGACAATTACGACGATAATTACGATATATACCTTTTTTGAGCGCGGGCGCTGCACGGATTCATATTCCAAGGCGTGGTGCGATTCTCACGGATCTGCAAATAACCGCACCGTCCCTCACAAGGTCAAGCTGAACGCGAAGGAGGAGGCTTGCCTGCGCGATCTCTAGCTTGTTGGCACCGCTGAAGTTATCGCCGGTCTCGTGACAACCGGTCCTAGCGGCGGCTTTTTTGCAACCGCAATGACATCGTACCGACTTTTCATTTGCATGTTCTGAAAGGAAGTTGCCATGTTGTCGCAAAATCAATCGAGATACTTGAACACAATCGGCTTTGCCCTGCTTGCATTACTCTTTGCTAGCGACCTTTTGCTGAAACCGCCCAAGGAACTCGTTTCGCTTGCCATAGCCTGCATTTCCGCCCTTTACTTTACGGCAACCCTGTTCGTCGGACTAAAGGAGAGGAAAAAAGGCGCAGTCGTTGCATCTGCCGTAGGCGTGATCATAGCCATTGCCTCATTCTTTATCTGACACATTGATGATCTAGGGGCGATATCGTAGGAATACGACCGGGAGAGCCGGGACCAGATTGCCCGGATTGCCCGGTCGGCTCGCGCGACGGCGCGGCGGTTCGACAGAAAGCTCTCCGGACTTCACGCCGTTTCTGATCGCATTGTAGACAGCCATCTCGTCTTCGCAGTCGGCGAGCACGCGGTGTGCGTCGTCGTTTTGGATGTACAGTAAATCTCGAAGGTCCTCCATGCACCAGCGTCCGAGATTTGGCCATGCGCGTCGCGCGAGCTGATAAGTGTCGATTGCGATGTTGTAGTTAAAGTCCAGACCAAAGCCGTCCCAGGCAGAACGGCATTGTTTCCTTGATTATCAACTTCATCCGGGCATTTCCCGCATTCATCCGTGTGCATACGGATGAATGCGGGATTCGATACCCCGGCGTCCTGATCGGCAGGCCGCCGGGA
>CAVALS010000289.1:0-2643 GCA_963589385.1 Bacteroidaceae bacterium | reverse complement strand
TTATGGGCATGGCACAGGGCAAACGCTGTTACTACACGGCTCCCATCAAGGCCCTGGTCAGCGAAAAGTTCTTCGACCTGGTGCAGGTGCTCGGCCGCGATAACGTCGGCATGATCACCGGCGACACGCATATCAACACCAAGGCACCCGTCATCTGCTGCACGGCCGAAATCCTTGCTAACGATGCGCTGCGCGAGGGTGAGGACGCCGATGTGGGCTGCGTGGCCATGGATGAGTTCCACTACTTTGCCGACCCCGATCGCGGTTGGGCCTGGCAGGTGCCGTTGCTCACCCTGCCCCACACGCAGTTTATGCTCATGAGCGCCACGCTCGGCGATGTCACTGCCATCGCCGCCTCACTCGAGGAGCACACCGGCGCTGCTTGCGACTTGGTTGTCGACGCCCCGCGTCCTGTTCCGCTGAGCTACGACTATGTGACGACCTCCCTCGAGGGCACCGTCGAGCTCGCCATGCGCCGTGGCGAGGCCCCGCTCTATATCGTGCACTTTAGCCAGGATGCCGCCCTTGCGACGGCGCAGTCGCTCGCCAATTTTGGCATCGCCAGCAAGGAGCAGCGCGAAGCCATCAAAGAAGCGGCAAAGGGAACGAGCTTCTCGACGGCCTTCGGCAAGATCCTCAAGCGCCTGCTCGGCTGCGGCGTCGGCGTGCACCACGCCGGTATGCTGCCGCGCTATCGCCTCCTGGTCGAGCGCTTGGCGCAGCAGGGCCTGCTGCCCGTCATCTGCGGCACCGATACGCTCGGCGTCGGCATCAACGTACCCATCCACACCGTGGTGCTCACCGCACTCACCAAGTTCGATGGCTACAAGATGCGTCGTCTGCGCGCCCGCGAGTTCCATCAGATTGCCGGTCGCGCCGGCCGCTCGGGCTTCGATACCGAGGGTATGGTGATTGCCGAGGCACCCGAGCACGAGATCGAGAATGCCAAGCTTATGGCCAAAGCGGGCGACGACCCCAAAAAACTCCGTAAGATTAAAAAGAAGAAGGCCCCCGAGGGCTTTGTCACCTGGAACAAACAGACCTTTGAGCGCCTGATCGAGACGCAGCCAGAAACGCTCAAGCCGCGCCTGCGCATCACACACTCCATGGTGATTAGCGTGGTCGAGCAGGGCTGCGATGCCCGCGCCCGCGTGCACGACCTCATCGAGACGAGTCTGCAGACTCCCGAGGAAAAGGCTAAGCTCGAGGTTCGCGCCGACGAAATCTTCGCCACGCTCATTGATTCCGGCGTCGTCGTTCGCACCGAGGTACCGCCCGCGTCTGACGCCCCAGCTGACGCCGCACCAGACATCGACTATGCGCTGACGGTCGATCTGCCCGAGGACTTCGCGCTCGATCAGCCGCTCTCGCCGTTCCTGCTTGCCGCGCTGGAGCTGCTCGATCCCGAGAGCGAGACCTATACCATGGATCTAATCTCAATGGTCGAGGCAACGCTCGAGGATCCCAAACAGGTGCTGCGCGCACAGGAGCGTGCCGCACGCGATCGCGCTATGGCCGAGATGAAGGCCGACGGCATCGAATATGAGGAGCGCTTGGAGCGCATTCAAGACGTCACGTATGACAAGCCGCTCGAGGATTTGCTCGACGCCGCTTTTGACAAGTACTGCCAGGAAGTGCCCTGGGCAAACGACTACCAGCTCTCTCCCAAGAGCGTTCTGCGCGATATGCTGGAAAGCGCGAGCGATTTTAAGGGCTACATTCAAAAGCTCGGCATCGCCCGCTCCGAGGGTATTTTGCTGCGCTACCTGGCAGAGGCCTACCGTTCGCTCGACCGCACCGTACCCATCGAGAAGCGCGACGAGCGCCTGCGCGACATTATCTCGTGGCTGGGCTTTGTGGTGCGCTCGGTCGACTCGAGCCTGGTGGACGAGTGGGAGAACGCTGGCAACCCGGCAGCCCTCGACACCACGCCGCCGCAGGGCATCGACGAGGTCGTGGCGGACCGCCGCGGCTGCACGCTGTTGGTGCGCAACGCGCTCTTCCGCCGCGTGACCCTTGCCGCCCGCGAGCACGTTCGCGACCTGGGCGAGCTCGACGACGACTGGGGCATGAGCGAGATCCGCTGGCAAAAAGCACTCGACGCTTACCACGAGCAGCACGAGGAAATCCTCACCGACGGAGATGCCCGCAGCGCCGCGATGTTTTCCATCGACGAGTCCGACGAGAAGACCGCGCACGTATGGCACGTGCACCAGATCTTTGCCGACGAGGATGGCGACCACGACTTTGGCATCATGGGCGATGTCGATCTGGACGCCACGCAAGACGGCGGCGAGGTCATCTTCAACAACTACCGTGTCGGCTTTATCGAGGACCTGCTCGAGAACTAGCCGACCATACTGGAACGAAGCGGGGCCGCTGGCAACATCGCCAGCGGCCCCGCTTTTGTGCGATACGCTATCCCCTACTCGGCATCCTCGATCTCATACGAATCGGCATCGGTGGGCTCATCAACCGTGTCCGCCGCCACCTCACGCGCCTCGTCGAAGGCCGCCTTCATGGTTTTGTTCCCCCAGGTGAGTTTGCGGATCGTGAGGTCGTCGGCCTTCTTGTTTGCCAGGCGCAGATTGTTCTCGGAGGACAGCAACGCCTCCTTGGTTTTCTGCAGATGGCTAATCGTCT
>CAVALS010000288.1:0-2649 GCA_963589385.1 Bacteroidaceae bacterium | reverse complement strand
AATTGGCGCAATAAGCACCCTTGGTGCTCTCGATGCAGGCGATGGCGGGGGACCAGCGAGGGTCGACGCCGGTGTTCCAGGCGGCAACGGCAAAGTTATAGCCCTGACCTGCCATGGGGGAGCCGGCAAGGTAGTTGTCGATGCGGCTCGTCCACTCATTAATGAACGAGTCGTAATCGGAGTTGCCGCTGTTCGAGTTGTTCGGCGTGGTGTCGATGGTGGTGTTGGCGTTGTTGGCCTGGCTGCTGGAATTGCTGCCGCTTACGCCCTCGCCCGAGAGCTTCTCGGCGGCAGCGGCCTTATCGGCCTCAAGCTTGGCAAGCTCGGCGGCATTTTCCTGCTCGGCTTTTGCCTGCGCCTCGCTGCGGAGCTGCTGGGCCTGCGCCAGCGCATCCTCGGCGTTTTTCTGCTCTGCCTCAAGCTGAGACTTGGCCTGCTGGAGCTCGGCCTTGTTCTGCTCGAGTTCGGTTTGCATGTTATTGAGCTGTTCGATCTCGTCGACGCTCGAGCTCGTGATCTGGTTGGTGTATTTACAGGTCGTGATGAACTCACCCAGGCTCTGCGCGTTGACCAGGAAGCTCACGATGGGATTGGTGCCCTTCTGATACTTGTACAGATCGCGCATGGCGGAGCTTGCCTTGGCCTGCTGCTCGGGAAGCTTAGCCTCGATTTCCTCGATGCTTGCCTCATTGGAGTCAATCTGCTTTTGCAGGTCATCGAGTTTGGTGCGGGCGTCGTTGTAGGCGCTCGTGGCGGCTTCGATCTTCTGCTGGGCTGCGGAAAGCTGGTCCTGCGTTGCCTGCGAGGCGGCATACGCCGCAACGGGGGAGAGCATCGGCGTGGCCGTCAGCGCAACGGCGAGCACGGCGCTCGTGATGATACGAGCCGGCTTCGACGCAATGAGCGCTGCGGTGCGATGATTCGAATGCTGCATCCAGTCCCTCTGCAATCAATCGTAGGTTATGGTTCGAACGGTATTCTACTACTGCTTTCGACCTCAACTTGAACCTTAAAGGTTCCAAAGGGTCAAGTTGAACTTGAGGCTTTGGCTTTGACCTGCAGTTATGATGAATTGTTGAGAAACCATAGAGTTCAACTTTAACGTTACGGGGGCCTGTTTGAGAGAAGTTTAGGGCTGTAAAAGCTATCTCAACGTGGGGTTTTACAACTACAACGTGCCCTCCTGACGAGCCTGCTCAATCTCTTCGAGCGCCTCGGCGGGGGTGAACGAACAGGAGCCGTCGCCGAGTTTGACTACCTGGATATCGTCGCCGATATGGACCTCTCCGCCCTTTAGGACCACGCCAAAAATGCCCTCGTGGGGAAAGATGCAGTCGCCGGCGAGATAGTAGATGGCGCAACGGGTGTGGCAGACCTTGCCGATTTGGCTGATTTCGACGAGCACGTCGCTTCCAAGCTTGAGCTGTGTGCCCAAGGGGAGCGAGAGCAGGTTGATGCCCCGGGTTGTGAAGTTCTCTCCAAAGTCACCCTTGCGCACATCGAGTCCGCGGGCCTGCGCCGTCTGGATGGACTCTGCGGCCAAAAAGGAAACCTGACGGTGCCAATGCCCGGCGTGTGCGTCGGAGGCGAGGCCAAATTGCTCTATAACGGTGTCGTGTCCATCGGCGACGGGCGACTTGCGCGTGCCCTTGCGTGCCGACGTGTTGATCGAGACGATGCGGGCGGGTCCGTTGTAGGCGTCGTTTGCCGTGCACAGGGGAGCGGTCGCTTTCGCACGTTCCGCCAGCTCGCGCCTCGCGGCATTGAGGATGGGATTATCGGTCGGATGGTCTTGGGGCACGTGTGCGCCTTTCGCTCGAGGATGTCAATACGCTGAATCCTACAACAACGGTAGGTTCATTGCCCATTGTCATACAACGGTGGGCGCCGCCTTCGTGCTGGCCTTCGTGCTGGACGATTACGTCGATTGCCATAGATACGGTGGAGCTTTGGGCGCCGGCGGCTTGGCACGCTAGAATAATTCAGTTGCGCAAAGACCGCCCGTTGTGTGGGCAGTTCATGATAGGAAGTTTCCATGGCATTGCAATTTACAGAGCGCGAGTTCATTCCCGTGCTGCTCGGTGGCGACATCAACGCCTATTCGGTGGCGCGCGCCTTCTACGAGGAGTACCAGGTCAAGAGTCTGGTCTTTGGCAAGTATCAGACGGGTCCCGCGTACCGCAGCCAGATTATCGACTACACGCCCAACGTGGATATCGACACCATGCCCGTGATGCTCAAAACCGTCAACGGCATTGCCCAAGCGCATGCCGACAAGACGATTGTCCTTGTGGGCTGTGGCGACAACTATGTCGCTCTCGTGGCTCAGGCCAAGGATGCTCATGAGCTGGCGGACAACATCGTCGCTCCCTACGCGCCCTACAGCATGCTCGAGCAGTGCCAGAAGAAGGAGATCTTCTACGAGCTGTGCGAGAAGCATGGCGTGCCCTATCCGCACACGTTTACCTTTACCAAGGCGATGCTCAATGCCCAGGGTGAGGCGCCTGCCGAAGTGCTCGACCAGATCGATTTTCCTTACCCGATGATTCTGAAGCCTTCTGACGGCATCATGTGGTGGCAGCACGAGTTCGAGGGCCAGAAAAAGGCCTATGAGATTGCCGACCGTGCCGAGCTGGAACAGGTCATTCG
>CAVALS010000287.1:0-2654 GCA_963589385.1 Bacteroidaceae bacterium | reverse complement strand
CCCCTTGCGGCGTAGTTCTTATTTAAGCCGTCCAAGTTTTGGGGTGCAGTTCATGTTGGCGGCGGGCGCCGTTGTTTTGAAGACGAAATGATCCGTTTCCCTCCGTCCCCAAGGGATCATTACAGCGAGTCGATAAAGCGCTGCTGGGCGGCGCGTCCCGCCTCGTCCCACTTAAAGACGCCGGCGTTGTCGAGCACGTGGCCAAACACCACGCCGACCTCCTCGTGCAGGATATCGATGGCGTTGTCGGCCGTAAGCTCGTCGGCGCGGCGAGCAAAGATGTCCTCGGCCCACGCGGCATGGCTGCGACAAAGATCATCGCCCTCGAGCGCGCTGGCAAGATCGTAGCTGGCATCGGCCTTGGCCGCCAGCAAGTGCTCGCGGACAGCGCCGAGCTCGGGAACCAGGCGCGGCGGCAGAATGGCCAGGCCCATGACCTCGATCAGGCCGATGTTCTCCTTCTTAATGTGGTGGTACTCGGCATGCGGGTGGAACACGCCCAGCGGATGCTCGTCGGTCGTGATGTTGCAGCGAAGCGCCAGGTAGGCCTCGTAGATTTCGCCGCCGGCATTTCCGCGAGAGTCGACGCGGCGGATGACGGGCGTCACGGTGTTGTGGGCCACACCGTCAGCCGTGTATGCGATGACGCCCACAGACTCATCGGTCCACTCGCGCCAGGCGAGGATAATCTTCTCGGCAGCGTCGAGCAGCTGAGCGCGGTCATGCGAGCGCAGGCGCAGCACCGAGAGCGGCCACTGCAGCACGGTACCGCTGACCTGGTCAAAACCGGGCACGCTAAACTGCGAGACCTCGGCGGCATGCATCATGGGGAACTCGTGCGCGCCGCCCTGGAAGTGGTCGTGCGACAGAATCGAGCCGCCCACGATGGGCAGGTCGGCGTTGGAGCCAATAAAGTAGTGCGGGAACAGGTCGACAAAGTCGAGCAGGCAGGTCAGCCCCTTGCGGTCGACGTGCATCGGACGATGCTCGGAGCTCATGGCAATGCAGTGCTCGTTAAAGTACGCGTACGGGCTGTATTGGAAGCCCCAGCGCTCGCCGTCGAGCTTAATGGGGATAACGCGCAGATTCTGGCGGGCGGGGTGGGCACCGCCGTCGGCTGCGGCGGAGCGTCCAGGGTAGCCCTCGTTTTCGATGCAGAGCTGGCAGGCGGGATACTTCTCGCCCGTGTTTTTGGCGGCGCCGGCTGCGGCAATGTCGCGCGGGTCCTTCTCAGGCTTGGACAGGTTGATAGTGATCTCCAGGTCACCCCAGTTGGTGGGGGTGTTCCATTTGATATTGCGCGCGATGGCGGCGCGGCGCACGTAGCCGGCGTCGCAGCACAGACCGTAGAACCAGTCGGTCGCGGCGCGGGGCTCGTTGACGCCCATGCGGCCGTTGAACTCCTCGTTTACAACCGAAGGCCTCGGCATCAGCGCGCCCATGATGCGCATGGCGATGCGGTCGCGGCCCGATGCTGTGTCCTCGGCAGTACCGTTGGCAACGGCGGCCTCGGCAAGCGCGGCAAGCGTGCCCTCCAGGTCAAAGTCGGGGAGTGTATCGGGGTGCACGAGCGAAATCTTCTCGGTCTTGAGCGCCCAGGTCATGTCGAGCGCGGGGCCCGTTGCGCCGATGCACTCGAGAATGGTGTTGTATGCCCAGATGCGATCGTCCTGTCCGATCATCGATCGATGGATGGCATATTCGATGAGGCCCTGCGCAGCCTCGCGTACGTCAGTCATTACAGCCATGCCGCGTAAGCCCCCTTGTCAGAAATTGCGTAGTGACGGGCAGAGCCCTCGCCCAGCCAGCCGTTCATCTTGGTGATGAAGGTGTCGACCAGGTCGAGCGGCACGAAGGCCTGGATGGTGCCACCAAAGCCGCCGCCGTGGATACGAACGGCGCCGCGCCCGTCAAGCACATGCTCGGCCAGTGCCAGGGCATACATCGAAGGCTGCTCGGAGCCCAGCTTGGCAACGACATTCTGCAGGTACATGGCAGAGCTGGCGCCGGACTCGCGCGTCAGGACCAGGAACTGATCGATGTCGCCGGCGTTCAGGGCCGCCCAGCGCTTGTCGACCAGGCCGTTTTCGTACCAGTAGTGAACGGCGCGCAGGCAGGCGCGGTCGCCCAGCTTGGCGCGCAGCTCGGGGAGCTTGGCGTCAAAGTCCGCCACGTTTACCTCGCACAGGCGTGCCTTGCCAAACTCGGCAGCGACGTCCTGCATCTCGCGCGGAACGGCGGCGTAGTCGTCGGTGGCGGCCACGTGGTCGGCACCGACCTTAACGAGCACGAGCGCATAACCGTGATCCTCAAAGTTGAGCTCGAGCTTCTGGGTTTTAGGCTGAGCCTGGTCCTCAAAGTCCATGTAGGCGAGGCCGCCCAGGCACACAGCGGCTTGGTCCATCAGACCGCAGGGCTTGCCGTAATAGTTGTTCTCGGTGCGCTGGCTCATCTGGGCGAGCGCGACGGGTTCGATGGCGGGTGCGCCCCAGAGCGTCTCCATGGCGCGACCGTATGCCGCCTCGACAGCAGCGGAGCTGGAAAGGCCGCCGCCCGAGGGGACGGAGCAGGTGAAGGCAAAGTCGAAGCCCTGGGGCTCAACGCCAAGCGCTGCGACCTCGTGGGCCATGCCGCGGACGAGGCTCGCGGACGTG
>CAVALS010000286.1:0-2672 GCA_963589385.1 Bacteroidaceae bacterium | reverse complement strand
GGATAGCAGGGTTGTTCACCATGGCTAGTCAAACGTTTTAGCGTTAATAAAACCCTAAATCGGCTGGTAATCGCCGTGAAATACATGATTGAAAATCACGCAATCATGTATATCAGTTGTTTAGAGGCGTGTTTAGTTTTCGGATTGCTTTGCCGCCATCTCGGAGCGCTCGGCATTCCACGCAACAAGTGCCTCGTGGACCGCTTTGGCGACATCGGCCGGAACGCCTCGAACTTCTGCAATCTCCTGCTCGCTCGCCGCGCGCAAACGCTTCATCGAGCCAAAATGGCGCATAAGGGCACGTTTTCTGGTGGGCCCCACGCCAGGAACGTCATCGAGTACCGAAACTGTCATGGCCTTGTCGCGCAATTCACGATGGAACGTGATAGCAAATCGGTGGGACTCATCGCGCACCTGTTTAATTAGATAGAGTGAGGCAGACCCGGTCGGCAGCACGACGGGGGTCTCGTCCCAAGGCACAAAAACTTCCTCATCGGCCTTTGCCAAGCCACAAACTGGTATATCGAGCCCAAGAGCCTCAAGTTGCTTGATCGCAGCGGTCAATTGCGGCTTACCGCCATCGACAACGAGCAAATCGGGGCGCGAGCCAAAGCGCTCGTCGGCCATGCGCTCGGGAGCATAGCGTCGTCCCAAAACCTCGGACATCGACACGAAGTCGTTTGCCTCGTCCAATTCGGCCTGAATTTTAAAACGACGGTACTGGCTCTTGTCGGCGCGCCCGTTGGTAAATACCACCATCGAGGCGACCGTAAAGGTGCCATGCAGTGTAGAGATATCGAAGCACTCGATACGCAACGGCGGAGATGGCAGCGCCAACGCACTTTCGAGCTCCAGGAGCGCTTGATTGGTGCGGTCGTCAGCGTACCCCGTTCGCATCATGTAGCGCATGAGGGCATGGCGCGCATTTTTGGATGCCATATCGAGCAGACGGTGCTTTTCGCCACGCTGCGGCCTATGGAGATGGCAGGAACGCTCACGCTTGCCCGCAAGCCACTCCCCCAGCGCCTCCGCATCCTCAAGCTCGACGGAAAGGTTGACCTCAGCTGGAATATCAGCCGTCTCGTCGTAATAGCGCTTAAGAAAGCCCGACTGGAGCTCTTCCTCGTCAACATCAAGACCCTTGTCGAGAATGAACTCGCAGGTGCGAACTGTTCGGCCCTCGCGAACGACGAAGACGCAAGCGGCGGAGATGGTCTCCTCGCGATAGAACCCGATGACATCGATATCGACACTGGAGGGAAAAACGACTTGCTGACGATCGTCCAGACCCCTGATGACCTCCAAACGACGTTTGACGCGTGCCGCGCGCTCAAAGTCGAGCGCCTCGGCGGCATCCGTCATCTCCGAGGTCAGCTCATCGACGACATCCTTGCGATGGCCCGACAAAAAGCGCTCGACACGCTTGACGTTCTTGGCATAGTCTGCCGGGGAAATCGCGCCGACACACGCACCCGGGCCGCGCCCGACATGGTAGTCAAAGCAGGGACGCCCGTTTTGCGCGCAAATCATATTGACGATGTCTTCCTCGCCCTTGTGGGACTCGACGATACGACGACAACGACGCCACTCCGCACAGGATGCGGAGCAGATGGGGATAACCTTGCGCAGCGTATCTATCGTCTCACGTGCCGCACGGCTATCGGTATAGGGTCCAAAATAGCGCGTTCCCGGCTTATGACGCTCACGCGTATATTTGATAGCGGGATACAGGTCGCCCTTTGTAATGGCGATAAAGGGGTAGCTCTTGTCATCCTTGAGGTCGACGTTAAAGTACGGATGGTACTGACCAATCAAATTGCGCTCGAGCACCAACGCCTCATGCTCGGTCTCCACCACGATATAGTCAAAGCTCGCCACCAGCTGCATCATCAGCGGGATCTTTTGACGCTCATCCTGCAGTGTCACATATTGACGCATGCGGGCGCGTAGGTTTTTCGCCTTGCCCACGTAGATGACATCGCCCTTGGCATCCTTCCAAAGGTAGCAACCGGGTTGTGTAGGAACGCGCGAAACCTGCTCGGCAAGCGTTGGAATGTTGTCGTGACCGGCCACGCGCACCTACTTGCGACGAAGCAGCGCCGAGACCTCGGGCATCTTAAGGACGACGGCAAGGCCAAAGGTAACAGCAAGCGAGACGACACCCGCAACGCAAACGTAACCAAGAGTAATCAGAATCGAGCCACCAAGTGCCCCGACAAAGAGTTCAAGCGCCCACATGACGCCGGCGCCTGCGGCAGCACCCAGGCCGCCGAGCAAAAGGCCAAAGAAACCGCCATGCAGGATAGATTTGACCTGAAGGCCACGCAAGCGACGACGCAGCCACCACAGCGAACAGCCGACCAAGATCACGTAGTCGACAACATACGAAAGCGCGATTGCCGGCATACCGAAGCCCAGCACAACGCCAAACAGCAGAACCGAGCCGGCCTGGCCGATGGCAGAATACAGGCAATATCGGCTATAGGGCTTCATGTCGAGCAAGGCAGAAAAGCTCTTCTGCATCAACACGACCACGCCGTAGAGCGGCAGCGAGAACGCCAGGTAGACAAGGAACTCGGACACCAGCGCCACGCCGGACTCATCAAACTTGCCGGCACAGTAAATCATGTTGAGCGGACGCGCGAAGACAATCAGGTACAGCGCGAACGGAA
>CAVALS010000285.1:0-2690 GCA_963589385.1 Bacteroidaceae bacterium | reverse complement strand
GGCATCATCTACAAGTTCTTCATTAAGCGCAACATCACCGTCAAGATGCCCGAGCAGGTTCCGCCCAACATTTCGCAGACCTTTAAGGACATCATCCCCTTCTCCGTTTGCATCACCGTCTTTTGGGTCTTTGACATCGCCTTCCGCGCTGCTTTTGGCTTCTGCTTTGCCCAGGGCGTCATCCAGGTGTTCCAGCCCCTGTTCACCGCTGCCGATGGCTACATCGGCCTCGCTGTGATCTACGGCGCCATGAGCCTGTTCTGGTTCGTGGGCGTCCACGGCCCCTCGATCGTCGAGCCCGCCATCGCCGCCGCCCTCGTTGCCAACATGACCGACAACCTGGCTGCGTTCCAGGCTGGCCAGCACGCTTCCGCTGTCCTGACCCAGGGTGCCCAGTACTTCGTCGTCTGCATGGGCGGCACCGGCGCCACGCTCGTCCTGGTCTTTATGTTCTGCTTCCTGGCCAAGTCTCAGGAGATGCGCGCCGTCGGTAAGGCCGCCATCGTCCCCGTCTGCTTTGCCGTCAACGAGCCGCTGCTGTTCGCCGCGCCCATCGTGCTCAACCCCGTCTTCTTTGTCCCGTTTGTCTTTGCCCCGATCGCCAACATCTGGATCCTCAAGATCTTTATCGACTTCTTGGGCATGAACGGCTTTATGTACACCCTGCCCTGGACCGTCCCCGGCCCCATCGGCACTATCATGGGCCTGGGCTTCCAGCCGCTCGCCTTTGTGATGCTCGCCCTTATCCTGGTCGTCGACTTCGTCCTGTACTATCCGTTCTTCCGTGCCTACGACGCCCAGAAGTGCGCCGAGGAGGCCGAGATCTCCCAGGAGGAGCTCGCCGCCAAGAACGCCGAGAAGGCCGCCAAGCTCAACGACGCTTTCCAGGGCAAGGCCGATGCCAAGAGCGTTGCCGCCGGCGCCGCTGCCGAGGCTGTAAAGACCGATGCTCCCGCCGCTGTCGCCGTTGAGGCAACGACCGCCAGCGACCTCAACGGCAAGCGCGTACTCGTGCTCTGCCAGGGTGGCGGAACCTCGGGCCTGCTCGCCAACGCGCTGGCCAAGGCCGCCAAGGAGCGCGGCATTAACCTCGAGACCGCTGCCGAGGCCTATGGCAACCACGTGGACATGCTCCCCGACTTTGACCTGGTCGTCCTGGCCCCGCAGGCCGCAAGCTACCTGGCCGACCTGCAGAAGGACTGCGAGCGCGTGGGCAACAAGTGCGTCGCCTGCCGTGGCAAGCAGTATATCGAGCTCTCCCAGAACGGCGATAAGTCTCTCGCCTTCGTCTCCGAGCAGCTTTCGAAGTAAGTAACGCTCAGGGCCAGCCGACCATCCACAGCCGGCTGGCCCTTCGATTTAGACGATTGGATCATCATGTCCGTTAACCCCGCTAGCGTCACCAACCCGCCTGCGCAGTTTCCCGAGGACTTTGTCTTTGGCGGCGCCACCGCTGCCTACCAGGTAGAGGGCGAGACCCGCACCCACGGTAAGGGCAAGGTTGCCTGGGACGACTTCCTGGAGGCCCAGGGGCGCTTCTCCCCCGATCCCGCTTCGGACTTCTACAACCAGTACCCCGTCGACTTGGAGCTGTGCGAGGAGTTCGGTATCAACGGCATCCGCCTCTCCATCGCCTGGAGCCGCATCTTCCCCAACGGTACCGGCGAAATCAACCCCGAGGGTGTCCAGTTCTACCACGACCTCTTCGCCGAGTGCCACAAGCACCACGTTGAGCCGTTTGTCACGCTGCATCACTTCGACACGCCGCTTGCCCTCTTTGAGAAGGGCGACTTCCTCAACCGCGAGACCATCGACGCCTTTGTGGACTTTGCCACCTTCTGCTTTAAGGAGTACGCCGACCAGGTGACCTACTGGTTCACCTTTAACGAGATCTGGGCCGACGCCTCCAACACCTACATCGAGGGCACCTTCCCCGGTGGCGTCAAGGCGCATCTGGCCGAGGCCTTCCAGTGCGAGCACAACATGATGCTCGCCCACGCCAAGGCAGTACTGGCCTTCCACAACGGCGGTTTTAAGGGCAAGATCGGCGTCATCCAGTCGTTGGAGTTTAAGTATCCGCTCAACGAGAACGACCCCGCCGACATCAAAGCCGCCAACAACGAGCACGTGCTGCAGAACCAGTTTTTGCTCGACGCCACCTTCCGCGGCGACTATGCGCCCGATACGCTCGAGTGCGCTAACCGCCTGGCTGCCGTCTCGGGCGGCACCATCGAGATCCCGGATGAGGACCTCGAGATCATGCGCGAGGCCGCGCTCTACAACGACTACCTGGGCGTTAACAACTACCAGTGCCGTTTCTTGAAGGCTTACGATGGCGAGAACGACCTGCACCACAACGGTACGGGCGAGAAGGGCACCGGCCGCTGGCGCGTCAAGGGCATTGGCGAGCACGTGAACAAGCCTGGCATCCCCACCACCGACTGGGACTGGATCATCTATCCCGAGGGTCTGTTCGATCTGCTCGTCTACATTAAGCAGCGCTACCCCAACTACAAGCAGATCTTCATCACCGAGAACGGCATGGGCTACAAGGACCCCTACAAGGACGGTTTTGTGGACGACCAGCCGCGCATCGACTACATCGAGCAGCACCTGCGCTGGTTGCTCAAGGCCATGGAGGTGGGCGTCAACGTGGGCGGCTACTTCCTGTGGAGCCTGCAGGATCAGTT